>JANNAM010000189.1:0-67873 GCA_031384415.1 Bacteroidota bacterium | reverse complement strand
AGTAACTGATTGTGCTAACAATGCAATCGGTTCTAAAAACTCGGCAAGGGTTGGCCTGAGCGGAGTAGCAGACAGTTTGAATATTGTTATCAACGAAATTTTATTTAATCCTGCATCCGACGGAACAGATTTTGTTGAGATTTATAACCGCAGCAATAAAATTATTGACTTAAAGCAAACTTATATTGCCAACAGAAGTTCAGCAGGTATAATCAGCAGCATAAAACAATTAAGCGCCGATAATTATTTATTGTTTCCCCAGGATTTTATGGTGATAACAGAAGACCCCGCAATTATCAAATCACAGTTTATCTGTAAAAACCTGGATGCTTTTGTAACAGTTTCTTCCATGCCTTCTTTTAATGATGACAAAGGCGATGTAATTATTTTAAACGCACAAGGCAACATTACAGACGAACTGAAGTACGATGAAAAATGGCATTTTAAATTAATTGACAACAGGGAAGGCGTGGCTTTAGAAAGAATAGATTACAACGCACCAACACAGCAGCAGGACAACTGGCACTCTGCTGCCACATCAGTTGGATACGGAACACCAACCAATAAAAATTCTCAATACAAAATCAATGATGGAGTAAAGGGAGAGATAACAGTGACTCCAGAAATTTTTTCACCCGATAATGATGGCATGGATGATTTTGCAACGATTGATTACAGTTTTCCATCGCCGGGTTATGTGGCCAATATTACTGTTTTTGATGCAGCTGGAAGATTGGTCCGCTACCTGCAACGCAATGCATTGTGCGGCATAAAAGGCAATTACCGCTGGGATGGGTTGGGAGAAAAAAATCAAAAACTGCCCGTGGGCATTTATATTATTTACACAGAAGTTTTTAATCTTGATGGGAAAAAGAAACAGTTTAAGAATTCGATTGTGCTGGCAAGAAGAAATTAAATTACTCCCCATATTTCTCGATAGCCAATTTTACTGCCTCGTATGCATTAACGATCTTACCGGTTTCACTTAATTTTTTAAAAGCAATTTTTTTATCCTCCGATCCCGGCAGCGTTACATCTTCATCAATTTCAGTTCCTGACTTTTTGAGAATCTCAACAACCTGCGGCGCTGTCAGTTTTGGAAAATAAGAACGAAGCAAAGCTGCTATGCCGGCAACAACAGGGCTCGACATGCTGGTGCCACTTGCTATCTGGGTGCCGTTGTTGGCAATGGAACATTGAATGTCCACACCCGGCGCAAAAATATCTACTATCTTTTTTCCATAGTTAGAAAACGGCGCAACAAGGCCACCGGTGTTTACATCGCCGCTGGCACCTACATTAATAAAATGTGGCATCCTGCTGCCATCAAGGTAATATGGATTGGGATAAAAATAATCAGCATCAATATTTTTACCGTCGTTGCCAGAACCATGAACAAGTACCACATCTTTTTCTTCAGCATATTTAATAGCATCATCTACCCATTTTTTATCAGGCGAAAGAGGTTTGCCAAAACTCATGTTAATTACTTTGGCTCCATTGTCCACTGCATACCTTATTGCCAGCGCCACATCTTTGTCAAATTCATGGTCGCCGAGGATGGCCCTTACCATCAGTATTTTTACATTGTCAGCAATGCCGTCAATTCCTTTGTTGTTATTGCGGATGGCGCCAATGATGCCGCTAACACTTGTGCCATGATAGCCGCTGTGTGTTTGTAAATTATTGTTGCCGTAATGTGTTTTTGTAATATCATAAGCATCATCATTTAAAACCTGCCCCCTGAAATCGGTTGGCAGGGTTGTTTTTTGTGTAATGGCATCTTTCTGCTGTTTCAGGTATCTTTCAAATTCTTTAATAAAATCAACATTGGTAAAATCTTTGCCAGCAAAAATATTTTTCCAGGTGTTCATTGATATGGCTGCGCTGTCTTTTGTTATTCCAAAACTTAAATCATTTTTAGTAAAAGTGGTTTTGCCAAAAAACTTTACCAGGAAATTATTGGTTGCCTCAGCTATGCTGAAATTTTCTCTTAACCGGTCTATTTCTTTAATGGCATTGTTATAATTGTCAGTAATTATTTTTTCTGCTCTCTTCCATTCGCTGAAAACGAATTTGTTTTCTTTAGAAATATCTTTTTCTTTTTTGCCTTCGTATTCCTTTTTAAACCTGTGATAAAGCCTGTAGGCTTCATCCACACTTATGCTTAGGTTTTGATTGTTGGGGCCGCCTAAAAAATTCCAGCCAGTTACATCATCCACCAGTCCATTTTTATCATCGTCAATATTATTGCCTGGTATTTCGCCGGGGTTGTGCCAAAAATTATCTTTTAAATCATCCTGCAATGTATCTATGCCACTGTCAATAACTCCCACAATCACGGGCTGGCTTTTTTTACCTTTTAACAGTTCGTAAGCCTGGCTTAAACTAATTCCCCTGTAGCCATCTTTTTTAAAATCCTGTAAATGCCAGCCGGCTGTTTTTAAATTAGCAGTTTGAGAAAAGGAAAACCCGGCAATGAAATGTAAAAAGGAGAGCAGGATTATTTTTTTCATTCATTAACTATTAAGAGGTATAAAAATAAGCAAATAAAAAACCCGGAGTCTTATAATCCGGGTTAAATGATTTGTATTGCAGTTAAAGTTAAACCAAATCTATATCAAAATTTACCAGCTGCACAAATTCACTCAGCCTTGCATCTATATCTGCTTTGGTAATTTCTTTTAATCTTTCGGGTCCAAATTTTTCTACACAAAAACTTGCCATAGCGCTGCCAACAATAATGGCGGTTTTCATGTTTTCAAAACTGATGTCTTTTGTTTTGGCAAGATATCCAATGAAGCCGCCTGCAAAAGTATCGCCGGCACCTGTTGGGTCAAAAACTTCTTCTAACGGCAGGGCCGGTGCAAAAAACACATGGTTTTCGTGAAATAGCAATGCGCCATGCTCGCCTTTTTTAATAATTAAAAACCTGGGCCCCATTTCCAGAATTTTACGGGCTGCTTTCACCAAAGAAAGTTCTCCGCTTAGTTGCCTTGCTTCGCCATCGTTCACCAGCAGAACATCTATTTTTTTAAGCACTTCTTTTAAATCATCCATGGCAATGTCCATCCAAAAATTCATTGTGTCCATCACAATTAATTTAGGACGAACTTTCATCTGGTCAATCACACTCATTTGAAGTTTTGGCATCAGGTTGCCCAGCATTAAAAACTCGGCACCCTGGTAACTATCCGGAACAACGGGGTTAAAATCGGCAAGTACATTCAAGTCGGTTACCAAAGTATCCCTTGTGTTCATATCAATATGATACTTACCGCTCCAGAAAAAAGATTTTTTATCAGGAACAATTTCAACACCATCCAGTTCAACACCACGTTTTTTAAGTTCATCCATTTCTTCCTGCGGAAAATCGTAACCAACAATGGATATTTGCTGAATGGGAGTTACAAAATTGCTGGCAGCATAAGCAACATAAGTGGCAGAACCACCAATTATTTTATCTGTTTTGCCAAAAGGAGTTTCAATAGCATCAAAAGCCATTGTGCCAACTGTAATTACTGACATAATTAATTTTAGATTTTAGAGTTAGATTTGACAGCGCAAAAGTAAACGTTTTGCTTAATGCAATTGCATTATTGTCAATTATCCACTAACAAATTATCCATTGCTTATACAAATTCATCCGCAAAATCCGCAGCCAAGACTGATTAAGCAGGTGGCAGAATGCATGAAAGACGGCGGCGTGGTGGTTTATCCAACCGACACCATTTATGGGCTGGGCTGCGATATTTTTCAGCACAAAGCAGTTGAACGCATTTGCAAAATAAAAAATGTGGACCCTGCAAAAGCGCAACTGAGTTTTATTTGCAGAGACCTCAGCCACCTGAGTGATTACACAAAAAGTATTGATACACCGCTTTACCGTATGCTGAAAAGTTACCTGCCCGGGCCTTACACTTTTATTTTGCCAGCCAGCAAACAGGTGCCAAAAATTTTGCAGAGTAAAAAAAGCACCATTGGCTTAAGGGTGCCCGATAATATTATTTGCCGGAATATTCTGGATGATCTGGGCAATCCAATTTTAAGTGCTTCGCTTCCGGGAGATATGGTAGAGGAATATACCGACCCAGAAGTGGTGTATGAAAAATTTGGCGACACGGTTGATTTTGTAATTGATGGCGGCATTGGCGGAATGGTTCCTTCTACTGTAGTTGATTGCACCACCAATGACTGGAATATTACAAGGCAGGGCCTGGGCGAATGGGCAGCATAAAAAAATCCCCCGTTTTTTAAAACGGGGAACTTTTTCAATTGTTCAATGCACATACATAATTTTTACCTGGTAGTTTTTCACTGGTATGTTGCTGATGGCTTTACATGGATGCTGGATTATTATTGAAGTATTAATTAGCCTCTTCTTTGCCTGTCGTGTTTTTGGCGATAGATATTTCTGTCTAATCTTTTTTCATCCCGGCGTAAGTCGGCTCTTTCAAGCGGGCCAATTTTACCGTCATTTGTTTTATAGCGGATGGCTTCGTTCCTTAATTTGGCTTCCTGCATTTTTAATCGGGCCGTTTCACTTACTGTTAATTGTCCGCTTACTACGCCCTGGCGAATGTGGCGGTTTTCATCACTTAATGTACGTTTGCCGCATTGCGCCGATGCACTGATGGCGGTGATGCTGAATGCAACTGCGGCGAAAAATAATTTTGCTTTCATAAAATTTGTTTTAAAAAAATAAAGGTGAATAAATACGTTATAAATACATAGAGTGAAAAAGATGACCAGGGTTTAATGACCAGCAAATATTTTTTGTTAAGATGGAATATCAGTACAACTTTAACTGACCAGGAAGTATATTGAAACTTTTGCGGTGGTAATGGCATAAACCATATGCTGAAATTGCTTTGCGGTGGATGGCAGTGCCATAACCTTTGTTATTGTTCCATCCGTAATGCGGAAATTCAAGGTGAGCCTTTTTCATAAACTCATCCCGGTAAGTTTTGGCTAGTATGCTTGCTGCAGCAATGGATGCATATTTTCCATCGCCTTTAACAATACATTGTTGGGGAATTTTTTTATAAGGCCTGAAACGGTTGCCGTCAATGAGCAAAAACTCCGGGTTCATTTTTAATTTATCCAAAGCAAGGTGCATGGCTTTGTAACTTGCCTGCAGGATATTTATTTTATCTATTTCATTGTTGTCAACAGATGCTACTGCAAAAGCAAGGCTTACTTTTTCTATAACTGGCCTGAGTAAATCCCTTTCTTTTTCTTTTAACTGTTTGCTGTCGTTTAGTAAGGGATGATGAAAATCTTTTGGTAGAATAACAGCCGCAGCAAACACTGGCCCTGCATAGCAGCCACGGCCGGCTTCGTCAAGGCCGGCTTCGGTAAGTTTATCCTGTAAGTATGATAAAAGCATTTTTGTTAAACAAATATCTGCTAAAAGAATAAATAATTATTTCAAATCCTAAAAACAAAGTACGCTGTGCTAACTTTGCAGCCGCTATGCAAAAAGAGTTGATTCAAAAAAATAACAGGCAGGTAGCTATTTGGCTGCTGGTTGGTGTGGGCATGATAATAATACAGGTTTTGCTGGGCGGTATTACAAGGCTTACCGAATCGGGCTTGTCTATTACAGAATGGAAACCAATAACCGGCGCTCTGCCACCAATGAATGATGCTGCATGGCAGGCAGAGTTTGATAAGTATAAACTTACCGACCAGTTTAAGTATGTGCACCAGAGTTTTTCTTTACACGATTTTAAATTTATTTTTTTCTGGGAATGGTTTCACCGCCTTTGGGCAAGGCTGATGGGGATGGTGTTTATTGTTGGGTTTGTATATTTTCTGGCAAGAAAAAAAATCAACAGGGAAATGATAAGGCCCATGATTATATTGTTTTTGCTGGGTGCTTTGCAGGGCGCAATAGGATGGCTGATGGTTAAAAGCGGACTGGTGCCCGAAAAATATTTTGTTGGCCATGCAGAACTGGCAACACATTTTATTGCAGCTTTGGGCTTGCTGGCTTACACACTCTGGTTTGCATTAAGCCTTATTATAAAACCGGAGCAAAAAATTATTAACCCACCTTTACAAAAGTTTTTATTGTTCATCCTTTCAGTTTTAATTCTTCAATTGGTGTACGGCGCTTTTATGGCCGGCTTAAAAGCAGCGCAAACGGCACCCACCTGGCCAGATATAAACGGAAGTTTCATTCCTTCCACAATCAATGAACTAATGCCTTTTTATAAAAATCTTGTAAACAACAATATTACAGTACAGTTTATTCATCGTGGACTGGCTTATATATTGTTGATATCGGCTTTTGTCTGGTGGTTTAAATCCTTTTCAATAAAAACCAATAAACTTTTTTCTTTTTTACGAAATGCTTTTATTGTTGTTTTAATTATCCAGGTACTGCTTGGCATTTTTACCCTGCTTAATGCAACATTTCCTTCCCGGTTGGTTTGGTTTGGTATTGCACACCAGTTTGCAGGCATGTTATTACTGATTACAACAGTAAGTTTGTTATTTGTCGTTCGAAGAAAACAGGCCAAAGAATAAAAGCCGGTTAACACTAAACAAATATTAGTGTCTGTTTTTTTAAGTACATTTAGCAAACGGATTTCCTGCATGAAAAAGGCTTTAAGAAATATCTATTACTTCTTTCCCGTTCAGTTGTTTCTTCTTCACTTTCGCAAATACCAGCTGGTGCTGATATTGTGGCTGGTTCTTTTTGGCCTGGTCAACGGCGGCTTCATGAAATCTTTTGGTATGGATGGTTTATTCTTTACGCCGGAATACCTGGGCAAAGTAAATGCACTGGCAGCACTTATTACCGGCATTGCAATGGGCATGTTTGTAATGAGCTGGAATGTTGCCACTTTTATACTCCATAGTAAAAGGTGTAAATTTTTGGCTACCGCCGACCGACCTTTTTTAAAATACTGTATCAATAATTCGCTGCTGCCGTTGCTGTTTGTAGGGTTTTATTTTATAAAATTTTTCATGTTTGATATCAGCAGAGAACTGATGGCGCCGGCAGAAATTATTGTTCTTTTATTAAGCATACTTGCTGGTTACATCATAATGGTGGTTGCTTCATTCATTTATTTTTTTGGCACCGAAAGAAGGATACTTCGGTCGGTAACGCCGGTTATTAGAGAAACCTTCAGCAAAAATAAACTGGGTAAAGAACTGATAGATGTGCATGATGCTTTTGGAATGAAAGTGGGGTTTTATATCAGCAACAGCATGACATTCCGTAAGGCCAGGGATGTATCTCATTACAGCCAGCCTTTTCTCGATTCAATTTTTAAACGCCATCATTTTGCTGCTGTCATCAGCATTTTAATTGCTTTTATCTTTTTTACTGCTGTTGGTTTTTTGCAGGATTATAAATTTTTCCAGATTCCTGTTGCGGCCTGTATTTTTATTTTATTTGCCATCCTCACTGCTGCAATTGGCGCCCTCACTTATTTTTTAAAAAGCTGGAGCCTGGGCTTTGTTATTTTATTGATTGCCCTGCTGAATGTGTTGTACAAAAAAGAAATTATCGACCCACGCAATAAAGCATTTGGTGTTAATTACAACAACAAAACCGACAGGCCGGCTTACAACAAACTATCTCTGCAGCAGCTTTGCACACCCGAAAAAATTGCTGCCGATAAAAACAATATGGTTACCGTTTTGCAAAACTGGAAAAACAAACAGAAAGCAGACAAACCGGTAATGATTTTTATAAACGTAAGCGGCGGCGGATTAAGAAGCGCTGCATTTACAATGAATGCCCTTCAAAAGTTAGACAGCATCACCGGCGGACAACTGATGCAGCATACATTTTTAATAAGCGGTGCCAGCGGCGGAATGTTAGGAGCTGCTTACTACAGGGAACTTTACCGGCAAAAACAAAAAGGGAGCAATATTAATTTACACAACGAACAGTTTACCCAAAACATTACAACCGATTTGCTTAACCCGGTTTCGGCTTCGCTGATAACAAGAGATTTGTTTGCACCTGCACAAAAATTTACGGTGGGTAATTATCAGTATGTAAAAGACAGGGGTTATGCACTTGAACAAAAACTAATTAACAACTGCGACGGTTTATTAAAAGGACAAATGATTGATTATGCTGAAGAAGAAAAAAAAGCCAGCATCCCATTAATCATTTTTAATTCGGTTGTTACAAGAGACGGACGAAAAATGATGCTGAACACACAGCCAATAAGTTTTATGATGAAGCCTGTGTATTTTGCCGCCGACACAACTGCCAGCCCCGATGCAATTGATTTTGCTGCACTGTTTACAAAGCAGGACCCACTTCAAATACGTATTGCCACTGCCCTGCGGATGAATGCAACTTTTCCTTACATACTGCCCAATGTGTGGTTGCCCAGCAACCCGGTTATTGATGTGATGGATGCAGGCATCCGTGATAATTTTGGGCAGGAAACCAGCCTCCGGTTTATTGATAATTTTAAAGACTGGATAAAACAAAATACCGGCGGCGTAATTATTTTGCAGCTACGAGACCGCATGACAGACAACTGGCAGCAGCCTTTTGAATCGGGCAATATTACCGACATACTGGTAAAGCCCGGCACCATGTTGCAGAACAACTGGTACAAACTGCAGGACTTTTCCGAAACCGACCAGTACAGTTATTTTAATGCAGCTTTCGATTCGCTGGTGCACCGCATTACATTTATGTATGTGCCCGAAAAAGAAGACAAAGGCGCTGCATTAAATTTTCATTTATCAGCAAGAGAAAGAAGGGATGTAATGGAATCGTTTAAAAATGTTTACAACCAGGCAATGCTAAAGCGGTTTATGGAGCTGATGAAATAGTTTTTGTTACCAGCTTTTGTTTTTCATAGCATCATCCTTGTGTCACTCACTTATACCGCATACCATTATGAAACTTAAATTGCGTTTTGTTCTTACATCAGCAACCTCACCACCTTTTCCACAATCTCAATCTCAAACATGGCAGCAGTTGCTGCCGGGTCGCCATCAATATGCAGCGGTGCAAGTGTTGGGTTTTGTATGGTTAGTTTTTTTGTTTGAAAGTAATGTATATCGTTGCGGTGATATTTTTTGTCTTCATACATACGCACCTGCCCATTGCGAATTTGTTTTAACACAGCCCACAGCATACGAAGCTTGCTCATTTTATTTACCACCACAATATCCAGCAAGCCATCATGCAAACTTGCCTGCGGTGCAATGGTAAAATTGTTGCCAAACTGGTTGCTGTTGGCAACGCTGATAAAGTATGCTTCAGTAGTAAATTCATTTCCATCAACCGATATGCCAAAAGGATAAGGCTTTGCCCTGAAGAAATTTTTTGTGCTCTGCTTAATGTATGTTGCCAGCCCACGCTTGTTTTGTCTTGCAAAATCATGCGCCACCTGTGCATCAAAGCCCAGTCCGCAGAGCATGCAACTGAATTTTCGGTTGATATAAAACCCGTCAATGTAATCAGTGTTACCCTCAAAAATTATATCCAGTGCTTTATTAATGTTCTTTGGAATTTTTGCGGCAAATGCAAGCCCGTTTCCGCTGCCCATCGGGATGATGCCAATGTTTACATCAACATTTTGCAAAGCATTGGCTATTTGATTAACCGTGCCATCGCCGCCGCAAATAATGATGTCGGTAATTTTTTCAGCAGTAATTTTTTCTTTTAAATAAACATAATTGCCTTCGGCATTGGTGTGCAATATTTCGAAAGGAACATTTTGTTGTGCTGTTCGCTGCTTAATAATTTGCAGGGCAGTTACTTTCCCATTTGTTCCGGAAATTGGATTGATGAAATAAATAAACTTTCGGTTCATGTAATATTACTTTGCCGATAAAGTGCCCATAAAAAGCCGCTTCGAAACGATCTTCATTCTTTCATTGGCAGGGTTCAGCAATAAATAAAGTTTAACGGGCCTGCCTTTTGCCATTCTTTGCTTAATTGCCTTATTGGTAATTTCAAACTGGCCTTTTATATGCGGCGTTTCGTCAGCAATAAAAAGTGTAGTTTCTTTATCTCCTGTAAGTTCCAGCGTTCTTTTATAAACTGCACCGCCAAGATGAATACCTTTTATTTCGATTGTAAGCGGCCCCATTTTTTTATACTCTTTCTTTTTATATGTTATACCACCAGCGGTTTGATCGGCTTTAATAATATACTGGCCTGCTAAAATGCCTTTGTTAAAAACAAAAACAGTATCCTGGGCTTTTACTGCAAATGCTGAAAATATGGCCAGCGTTGCAATCATCATTTTTATATTCATAAAAAATATTTAAGTGTAAAAGTAAATTAAAAACGCCATCACCACCTGAGTAATGCGCTGGCCCAGGTAAAGCCGCTGCCAAAAGCTGCAAGGCAAATCAGGTCGCCTTCTTTTATTTTACCATGTTCCCAAGCTTCACATAAAGCAATAGGTATGGAAGCCGCTGTTGTGTTGCCAAACTTTTGAATATTGTTATGCACCTGGTCGTCCCGTAGTTTTAATTTTTGCTGCACAAATTGTGCTATGCGTAAATTGGCCTGGTGCGGAATGAGCATTGTTAAATCAGCAGGCGTTAATCCATTAGCAGTTAATGATTCTAAAATAACTTCAGGAAATTTTACTACTGCTTTTTTAAAAACTGCCGGGCCATCCATGTTGGGAAAATTTTGTGCCTTATCAATCATGGCATGGCTCATAAACATATCGCCGATTGGCGCATCATCAAAGTCTGCCACTTTATTTTCTACCCAATGGTTGGCATGTGTGCCGGGATTATACATGGCTAAAATTTCTGCACTTTCTCCATCACTATGCAAATGGGTGCTTAAAATTCCTTGTCTTTCTTTATTAGTTGGCTGCAGCACCACTGCGCCGGCACCATCCCCAAAAATTACACTGATGTTTCTTCCCCTTGTGCTAAAGTCTAAACCAAAAGAATGTTTTTCGGCACCCACAACCAAAATGTTTTTGTACATGCCGGTTTTAATAAACTGGTCGGCAACCGATAAAGAATACACAAATCCGCTGCATTGATTGCGAACATCCAATGCGCCAATTTCTTTCATCTTCATTGCCCTTTGCAATAATACACCGCAGCCTGGGAAAAAATAATCGGGAGATATGGTGGCAAAAACAATGAAGTCAATATCATCTGCGGTAATGCCGGCTCTTTCGATAGCAATCTTTGCGGCTTCCACTCCCATTGTGGTGGTGGTTTCGCCAATGCGGTCGGCATACCTTCTTTCTTTTATGCCGGTTCGTTCCTGAATCCATTCATCGCTGGTGTCCATAAATTTTTTCAGGTCATCATTGGTAAAAACATTTTTTGGCACATACATGCCAATGCCGGCAATCTTACTTTTAGGCATAACAATCGTTTATTTGATGCATAAGCAATTTACGAAGTATGGAACACAGATGGAACTGATTAAACTTATTAAGGCAGATAAATTATTGGAATGGCATTAATTCTATTTCACCTTCACCATATCCTTCAAACAAAAATCATCATCATACATGGGGCGAACACGGGTTTTGTAATGCACTTCAAGGCAGTTTCTGAGTGCGGTGCTGCTCATTACCATTTTAGATGTGAAGTGTTCAGCAAGCGGAAGAAGCGATAAACTGTTGTTCTCGTATTTGAATTCGGCAATGTAAGTACGGGATCTAATTTCAATGTTTAAAAACTGTTTTCCATTTACAATGGACATAAATGCAGTTCCCTTTATCGAATCGTTGGTGATTATTTTGTAAGGTTTTAATTCATTTATATAACCGGTGAAAGCAATATTGTATTCAGTTTCGTTTTTTTTGCTCAGGATTAATTTTACGGGTTCGCTTTTTTCGGTGCCGGGTTTTTTAATAAAAGCAGCCCAGTTGCCCAGCATAATATCTTCTACATAAATGGTGGGAACTTCATCTAATTTATATGCCGACGTGTAAGGGCAGGAACAAAGTGTAACGCATAAGCCAAACAATAATATGGTGGTTAATGGTTTCATTTTGTATCATAAAGATAGTCATCAAAATTTTGGCGAAGCAAAAGTGGTTCTTGAAAAAAAATATTGCCTTTGTATTTAAGATGCTTTTTTTGATTACTACGCTGTATCTGCGATGCAGCATTTATTTTTTTAGCAATGCCCCCAGCCATCCTCCGGCTTCCATCAGCCATGCAATGCCCAGGTGAACCATAAGGCCGCCCCATATACTTACTGTGTTAAAACTTACAATGCCCAGTAACAGGCCACCCCAAAAACTGCTGATGGCCTCGCCCATTGGTTTGCCAAAATGAATAGTGCAGTAAAAGCAGGCAACAGGAACAATGCAGCGGCTTCCGCAAATTTTCAACAGCGATAAAATTAAAAATCCACGAAAGAAAAATTCGATACCTATAAAATCAAATCCATAGCAAAGTTCATATACCAGGTATCTCCACTTTTGATTGCTGATAGATAAATAACTTATAAATTTTGCCTTTGGATATGTTTCTAAAAAATCATTTTGTGTGCTGGCCAGTGCAATTAGTGGTATCATTATCAACAGCATGATGATGTAAGGCCTTACATTATCCAGCGCTTTTGTGCCGTAAAAGGGTTGATTTTTTTTGTCTTTAATAAGCCACACAATAAAAACTAAAATTAAAACAACCAGCACCCTTACAACCCAGCTAAGGCTGCGTTGCCAAAAAACCAGTTCATCGCCGCTCCAGAATTTAGTAATAAAACTTTCATGAAAACTGAAATTCATTCTGAAAGAAAATATTGCCGGGGCAATTAAAAGGATAATCCAGAACCAGGGTTTTTTGTAATAATCGCAATCTTTAAAAAAAAGGAGCTGCAAAAAAAATGCTGTGGCAAATGGTATAAAGTATAAAAGATAATAACCTGCAAACCGGCCAAACCATGAGGGGCGGCTGTCGGCATAAATAATTTCAAGGTCGTGCCAGTAGTTTAAATAAATGAGGCTGCCAAGCATTGCCAGTATGATGAGGAAATAAAAGAGCTTAAACTCCCGTTGGTAAAATGCTGCGATGTATTTAAAAACTGCTGACAATACTTTTTTTATTTTGATAAAGATAACCGAACACATTTGGAAGCTGATAAAAAAACCCCTGCTGAAAAAATCAACAGAGGTTATAGGTAAATGAAAAACGGAAACTTATTTATAGCCTTTCCATATCCGGGCTTCTTTATCAAACAACCAGAAAATGCCATTGGCAAAACTGAAGTTTAAAAAATCTTTTACCGGTGCATCATCGGGCAGCCTGAGTTCTTTTGTTTTAAACCCGGTAGCAATATTATACATCTCAATTTTACTTTCAACTGAATTAAGCAAACCAATTTCGCTTCCTTTAAAGCCGGTATAAAAAACACTGGGGTTATAATTGCTTTTTGAACTTGCATTGTCTTCGGTAAATTCATCATCCATTGCTGCCTGGTTTTTATATCCAAGGTGCAGTATTACATCATCATCATAATAGCCTTCGCTCATTTTATGTTTTGCAAGATTGCCATCTTCTGTTTTAAAAAAGTACACAACATCATTTTTTGGATCGTAAGTACCAACACTTTGTTCATCTGGCTGATACATCACTTCATCATACAATGCTTTTACTGATACGGGCATTCCTTTGGAATCTAATTTATATTCAGTCCAGCCAAAATCATTGTAGCCATTTGCCTGCAGTGTTTTTGTTTTTGGATTGTACCACAGCCCACGAACATCAAAAAATATTTCCTGGTCAGGCTTGTGCAGCGCTTTTCCTGCAGCATCAAAAACACCCATTTGAAAACTTGCGTTGCCGGCCATGGCAGCGTAGTATTTTTTTTGAATGGGGTGCCATGCAACGCTGGCTCCGTTGGCGCCGCCTTCACGGGTAATTTTAAGCTCCATAACTTTTTTTAAAGTTTTGATGCCTGTTGTTTGTGCATTGGAAGTAAAACCAATTGCCAAAACCGATAGAATAAGAATTACGTTTTTCATTTTTTTATTTTGTTTTATGCAAGTAACGACTTAAAATAGAGACCGGCAATACCGTATAATGGGTATTTTTTAAAACTATTGTTTTGGAGCAGCATTAAGCGTTTTCCAAAGCAGGTCTTTCAATTCCGGCAAGCCCTGGCCGGTAACAGAGGAAATAAATATATGAGGTATTTTTTTTGGCAGTTCTTTTTTTATGGCAGTTTTCAGTTCTTCATCCAGCATATCGCTTTTGCTAACTGCAATTACAAAATCTTTCTGCAGCATTTCTGGGTTGTATTCTTTTAATTCGTTTTTTAAAATGCTGAATTCTTTTTTGTGATCGGCGCTGTCGGCAGGAATTACAAAGAGTAAAACAGAGTTGCGTTCTATATGCCTCAAAAAACGATGCCCCAATCCTTTGCCCTCGGCAGCGCCTTCAATAATGCCGGGCAAATCGGCAATGCAAAAACTTTTTCCATCCCTGTATTCCACCATTCCCAACTGCGGCGTTAAAGTAGTAAAAGCATAGTTGGCAATTTTTGGTTTGGCAGCAGTAACTACCGAAAGCAAAGTTGATTTACCGGCATTGGGAAAACCAACTAAACCAACATCGGCCAGCACTTTTAACTCCAGCATTTTCCACCCTTCCACTCCTGGTTCACCTGGCTGGGCATATTCAGGAGCCTGGTTGGTGGAAGTTTTAAAATTACTGTTGCCCAAACCGCCACGGCCGCCTTTTAATAAAATTATTTCCTGCCCGTCTTCCAATATTTCTGCTTCTTTGTCACCGGTTTCATCATTTCTTGCAATGGTGCCAAGTGGTACTTCAATAATTATATCTTTCCCGGTTTTTCCGGTGCTGTTGTTTTTGCTTCCGTTTTCGCCATCTTCGGCAATTACAGTTTTAAAATAACGAAGGTGCAGCAATGTCCACAGCTGTGCATTGCCCTTTAAAATGATGTGGGCTCCCCTGCCACCATCGCCGCCATCGGGACCGCCCATGCTGGTAAGTTTGTTACGCATAAAATGCTTGCTGCCTGCACCGCCGTGGCCGCTGTGGCAAAAAATTCTTATCTGGTCAACAAAATTTGATTTTTCCATGAGAGAATGCAAAGATATTTAATTATGTACGAGGCTGCAGAATTAGTATTAAGCTTTATTATCAGCATTTGCAAAACCCAGTCGGCACAATTGGTGGCTAATAAAAAAAATATTTTAAGCAGCTTTCTTACTTTTATAATTGCAATAAAAACATAAAACCATGAAATTATCTTTGATTATATTGGCAGCAACTTTTTTTTCTGCCTGTAACAATAAATCCAACTCTTCAACTTCCTGTATTCAGCAAAAAATAGATTCGCTTAAATCAATTCCAAAAGGCGACCCATCATATTCCATTTGGTATTACAGTTATAAGGGCAAAGATGTTTATTATTTTCCGGCTCAGTGCTGCGATCAATATTCAGATTTGATGGATGCTGACTGCAATTTTATTTGTTCGCCTGATGGCGGCATTGATGGTAATGGAGATGGCAAATGCCCGAATTTTTTGGCTGAACGAAAAAATGAAAAACTTATCTGGAAAGACAACCGCTAACTATTTTCTGGTAACCTTAAAGTAACACTGGCTTTATGTTTTGGTAATAAAGCAGTTTGAATTTTGCAATATGCAAAAACTGTTGGGAACAATATTAATGGTTGCTGTTGGAATGGGCTTTAACTCCGCTGCTGACAAAAAAAATGAAGATGCTTTTATACATCGGCAAACAACAGAAACTATCTGCAATGTGAAAGGCGTTGTAAGAAAAATTGGTAATAACGGGGTTTACATGATTTACTGCAAAGCAAAACACCTGAAACTACATATAATTAACCTCCCTGAGAAATTTAAAGTAGCTGATATGCCTGTTGTATTCAGCGGCAACATAAAACAAACACATCCCATGGAAGATGACTGGGGCGAATTGTTTGAAGTAACAAACATAACCGGTCAGTAATCATTTTGTTTCGTTCCAGGTTTTGTACCTGCTGTTTTGGTTTATTAAATGCTCAGGTAATTCACTCAGCGGTTCACAGGCTTTCCAGTTTTCAAACATTGCTGCTGGCAGTTGCTGATAGAGTTTTGTACCTGCTGTTTTCCATTCAATCATTTCATCACTTACTTCTTTAATTTTTTTTGCCGGGTTGCCGACAATCAAACTTCTGCTTTCGAACACTTCGCCTGCTTTTATAAAACTTAATGCACCCACAATACATTCATCGCCCAGTTGCACATTGTCCATTATCACCGCATTCATCCCTATCAAACAATTTTTACCTATGCCAGCTCCATGAATAATGGCACCATGGCCAATATGTGCCCCTTCTTTTAAAACAACAGTAACACCAGGAAACATGTGAATGGTGCAATTCTCCTGCACATTGCAGCCGTCTTCAATAATGATTTGTCCCCAGTCGCCACGGATGGCAGCACCGGGGCCAACGTAACAGTCTTTGCCAATAATTACATTGCCGGTAACAGCCGACTGCGGATGAATAAAAGAAGATGGATGAACAACAGGAATAAATTCATTGAACTGGTAAATCATAAACGGAATAGTAAGATAGCAAAGTTATTAATCTTTGCCGGTTTGCTTTGGCCCCCGTTTTATTCGCCTGATTAATGCCAGCACTGCCCAGATGATTCCGGCAAGCCCCAGTACTCCAATAATTATTGCAGCAGCATCAGACCCGTTGCAGGAAAGGCTGCACACCAATGCTGCCAGTGAAAAAAGCAAACCTACAGCGCCAATAATGGCAAGAATGATTTTCCATGCTTCGCCGGCTTTTTGTTTATCGCCGGTAATTTTTGCAGCAGCAAAAACTTTTAGCTGTTTGTAAAATTCTTTTTTCAGAATTCGTTTTTCTTTGCGGCTCAGCGCTTCTTTGCTTCTTGTACTTAATGAATTTAAAATTTCCTGTGCGGTTGGCGGATGCTTAATAACTGCTGAACTAAATGCCCTTGAATAAAGATTAACCATATCGCCATTATTAACTGCTGCTGCAATGGTTAAAAAAGAACAGGCGGCTAAAACAATGTTGCAGGTTTTTTCCTTCAGGTAAATTAATTTTTTTGAAAGTGTAATTTTTTTCCGGGCCGGATAAACAACAGCAATAATAATTAAAACCAGCAGTGAGCCAAGGTAAATGGCATTAGCCGGTAAAATAAATTCCATTTTATATAAAGCGAGCCCTGTGTAATAAGCCAGTGTAGCCAGGATAAATTTTATACAAATAACTAAAATTCTTGCAGTTCGAAAATGATTACCTGCCCAAATGGAAATTCGTTTCATAGCAGTTGTTTTAGTCAGGGTTTAATTTAAAGTAATGAAAAGTAGAAATTCTTTTCTTTAAATGCAAGCATAAAGCAATAAAACTTAAATAAGTTTTTTATTGGTGCGAAAGCAGGTTCCTTTAAAAAGAGCAACGGTATGATTGTTTTGGTTGCTGATGGTAATGTGATACAGACCCGTTGATTTGCCATTGTGCAGTTCCTTTGCTTCGGCGGTTAACACATCGCCAACATGAACCGGTTTAATAAAATTGATGGAAGTATCCAGCGCCACAGATAAAACATTGCGGTTGTTGCAGGCAAATGCAAAGGCGCTGTCGGCCATCGAAAAAGCAATGCCGCCATGAACAATGCCAAAGCCGTTGATCATTTCTGTACGCACTGTCATTTTTATTTTGCTGTATCCTTCTTTTATTTCCAGCACTTCAATGCCCAGCCATTGCGAAAACAAATCGTTTTGCATCATGTGGGTAACAACAGCTTGAGCAACGGTATCATTATTTGAATTCATTTTTATAAATTAAAAATATAAAAGCTGTTTAAGATAAATTCCTCTGCAAAGTTCCCCTTCAGGGGGCTTTACTCTCCCTTAAAAACCGGTATCCTTTTTTCCAAAAATGAATTTACTCCTTCATTGTAATCATACGTCATGGCAGCCTTTTGCTGCAAATCATCTTCCAGTAATAATTGTGCTTCCAGCGAATTGGTAGCAGAATAATTTAAAGCATGCTTGGTAAAAGCCAATCCCTTTGTTGGCATTTGCGCCAGCGTGCCGGCAATCTTCCTGCTTTCATCTGCAAAAGCTTCATCAGTAAAAATTTTATAAACCATTCCCATTCTTTCTGCTTCAGCAGATGAAACCTTATCTCCCATCATGGCCAGGGCACTTGCTTTTTGCCAGCCAATTAACCGGGGTAAAAAATAAGTGCCGCCGCTGTCGGGTATCAAACCAATTTTACTGAAAGCCTGTATAAAAGACGAAGACTGGGCAGCCACCACCACATCGCAGCACAAAGCAATATTGGCACCGGCGCCTGCGGCCACACCATTTACTGCAGCCACCACCGGTTTTGCAATATTGCGGATTCTTGTTACAATAGGGTTGTAATGCTCAGATAAAATTTTATCAATGCCAATGGGGTTGTCGCCAACGAGTTCGCTTAAATCCTGCCCGGCGCTGAAAGCCTTGCCTGCGCCTGTTATATACACACAGCGTACTTCATGCAGCGATGCACACTCATCCAGCTTTGCCTGCATCAGCAATGCCATTTCCCGGTTAAAGGAATTGAATTTATCGGGGCGGTTGAGGGTGATGAAAGCAATGTTGTTTTTTATTTCAAATAAGATGGAAGACATAAAACGAGATTTTCGAAATACAATTTACAAAACAGGAAAGAACTAATGGCATTTAAAATAATCAAACGGTTCTTTACAATCATTGCATTGATATAATGCTTTGCATGCGGTAGAGCCAAACTGGCTGATAAGCTTTGTGTTGGTGGAATTGCATTGGGGGCATTCAATTTTTTCATTACTTTCAGATGGGTCAGCCCACTGGTTGTGTACCGACCCTTTTGGTGGTGCAATCCCATATTCTCTCAACTTTTGTTTGCCGGCTTCTGTCATCCAGTCTGTTGTCCAGGGAGGGGAAAGGACAGAAATAATTTTAATTTTTTTATAGCCATGTTCTATCAATGCCAGTTTTATATTCATTGATATCATATCCATTGCAGGGCAGCCAGTGTAAGTGGGGGTGATGGTAACTTCCACTGCCCCTAAATCCCCTTGCACAGCGTCCTGCGGAAAAGGGGACTTTTGAAGAGGCTCTGTAATTTTTACAGCCCTAATTATTCCCAGGTCTAAAACAGAAAGTACAGGAACTTCGGGGTCCGAAACTTCTTCAAGTAGCGCCCATATTTTTTGTTCTTCGATATCTATTTCGCCAGTCATTTTAATTTAATAAAAGAAGTTGAAATTGTTATTCATTTTCATATCCTCGTTCATTGGGATTTAGGAGGCTTACCATTCGCTGTTTGGATAAGCCCTTTGCATATATTGAAGCTCTGCTAAAATAAAACCCAGATGTTCGGTATGTTTTCCTTCTTTGCCACCGCTGTGCATAAATATTTTTTCGGGAATCGGCAAAGTTGCTTCATCAAATACTTCTTTTACTTTTTTCATCCATTCGTTTTTTAATAAAAAAGGATTTATACCCATGCCTTCATTGACTGCCTGCAATTCATATTCTGATGCCAGAAAAATTTCTCCGGTATAACTCCATAAATTATCAATTGCTTTCAGCATTCGCTGGTGGCTTTCTGCTGTTCCATCGCCCAGGCGTATTACCCATTCGCTGCTCCATCGCTGGTGATAAGTTACTTCCTTTAATGCTTTTGCTGCTATGGCAGCCAATTGTTCGTCTTTGCTGTTTTGTAATTGCTGGTACAATAAATATAGATAAGCGCTGTAAAAAAACTGGCGTAAAATTGTTTGAGCCCAGTCTCCATTAGGTTGTTCCACTAAAAGTAAATTCTTAAACTCTCTTTCTTTTCTTAAGTATGCCAATGAATCTTCTGTGGAGCCATCATTTTTTAATTGTGCAGCGTATTGATAAAAATTTCTTGCCTGTCCAAGTATGTCTAAAGAAATATTTGTGATGGCAATATCCTGTTCCAAAATAGGGCCATGACCACACCATTCTGCATTTCTTTGTGCAAGTATTAAAGCAGTATCTGCAAGATGAAGGGTTAAATCTGTTAAATAATTATTCATAATAGCTCCCCTTTAGGGGATGGGGGTTACATGTGGTTTACTTCGTCAGGTAATTGGTAAAAAGTTGGATGGCGGTACACTTTATCATTGGCGGGTTCATACAAACTATCTGCTTCATCTGGGTTGGATGCATGAATGTATTTTGATTCAACTACCCAAATGCTGATGCCTTCCATTCTTCTTGTATAAACATCTCTTGCATTTTCAATGGCCATTGCAGCATCGGTGGCGTGAAGGCTGCCAACATGTTTATGGTCGAGCCCTTGTTTACTGCGGACGAAAACTTCCCAAAGTGGCCATTCGTTTTTTGAATCAGCTTTATTGGTTGAAGTATTATTTCCTCCTGCTTTATCTTCAGGAATATCTCCGTAATAATATTTTCTAATTGAAGTGTTCATGATTAAATGCGGTTTAAATTATTAAGCTGCTTCTAAAGTCCCTCCTTTGGAGGGATTTAGGGAGGCTTTTTTTTCAGCATAAATTTTTGCTGCTTCCCTTACCCATTCACCTTCTTCCCAGGCTTTTTTTCTTGCTTCCAGCCGCTGTTTGTTACAGGGGCCGTTTCCTTTTACCACATTCCAGAATTCGTTCCAGTCTATTTCACCAAAATCATAATGCTTTCTTTCTTCATTCCATTTTAGTTTATCGTCGGGAAGTTTCATTCCTAGCACTTTTATTTGCTCTGCGGCCATATCAACAAACTGCTGGCGCAATTCGTCATTTGTTTTTCTTTTAATTTTCCATTTCATGCTTTGGTCGTTGTTGGTGCTTTCGCTGTCTTTGGGGCCAAACATCATAAGGCTCGGCCACCACCACCTGTTAATTGCATCCTGGCACATTGCTTTTTGTTCTTCGGTTCCCCGGCTTAATACCAGCAAAGTTTCAAAGCCCTGCCGCTGGTGAAAACTTTCTTCTTTACAAATACGCACCATTGCCCTTGCATACGGCCCGTAAGATGTTCTGCATAACATTACCTGGTTTAAAATTGCAGCGCCATCTACCAGCCAGCCAATGGCGCCCATATCGGCCCATGTTAAAGAAGGATAATTAAAAATGCTGGAATATTTTGATTTGCCGCTGTGCAGGTCGTTTATCATTTCATCACGGCTTGTGCCCAGGGTTTCGGCGGCCGAATATAAATACAAACCATGGCCTGCTTCGTCCTGCACTTTTGCAATCAGTATTGCTTTGCGTTTTAAAGATGGCGCCCTGCTTATCCAGTTACCTTCGGGTAACATGCCAACAATTTCGCTGTGTGCATGCTGGCTTATCTGGCGGATGTTGGTTTTGCGGTACGCATCCGGCATCCAGTCTTTGGACTCAATTTTTATTTCTCCGTCAATTTTATGCTGGAATAAAACTTCAAAATTTTGTATTTCCATATAGCTCAAATTTGCTTAACAAAGATAACAAAACTAAACGGGGTTGGTTTAAGGCGATGCTTAAAGTACGACTAACTTATGTAATTGGAGATATATAAAATAAACTGCCAGAAAAAAAATTTCTTATTTCACATCAAAATCTACCACCACCTTTTCTGTTTTTGGATGGCTTTGGCAGGTGAGGATAAAGCCTTCTTTTATTTCTTCTTCTTCCAGCCCCCAATGTACATCCATTTCTACTTCACCCTCCAGCAGCCTTGCTTTGCAGGTGCAGCATACGCCTCCTTTGCAGGCAAATGGCAGGTCGGCTCCCTGGCTCAATGCTGCATCAAGAATGCTGTTGCTGCTGTTCAATGATAAATCGAAATCAAAACTTCTGCCATCTAACTTAATGGTGATTTTACTTTTTGGGCCTGCATCACCTGCAGCTTGCGGCTTATAGCTTACAGCTTTATTTTGCCCAGGCGTGGTAAATAGTTCAAAGTGAATTTTCTTTTTTTCAACGCCACTGGCTTCCAGAAAATCTTTCACACAAAAAATCATTTCTTCGGGGCCGCAAAGAAAAAATTCATGGCAATGTTTTATATGAATCAGTTTTGAAAAAAGTAGTTCGCATTTTTCTGCATCAATCCTTCCGCTGTTAACTGCCGCATCTGTTCTTTCCCTGCTAAGGATATGAATAATTGTAAAACGGCTCATGAATTTATCTTTCAGCGCTTCCAGTTCTTCTTTAAAAATGATGGAGTTTTTATTCTTATTTCCAAACACCAGTGTAAAACTGCTTTGGGGCTCAGTAAGCAACGTTGTTTTTATGATAGATAGGATGGGCGTAATGCCGCTGCCTGCAGCAAATGCCAGGTAGTTTTTTTTATTGGCAGCGTTGAGTTCGGTATAAAATTTCCCAACCGGTGTCATCACATCCAGCTCATCTCCTTTTTTTAATTGTTCATTTGCAAATGTTGAGAATAACCCGCCATCAACTTTTTTAATGGCAATTCTTAATGTATTATCTAAAGGAGAACTGCATATGGAATAGGTTCTTCTTATTTCTTCACCATTTATTTGCGTACGCATCGAAAGGCTTTGACCCTGCTTAAAGGCAAATAATGTCTGCAGGTTTTCGGGCACATCAAATAAAACCGACACAGAATCGGCAGTTTCTTTATTAACTTCTTTAATTTTTAATGTATGAAAATGAACAGCCATAATTTTATTTTGTGATACCTTTTTAGCAAAACTAAAGGATATTAGTTTTTGTGCTGTATTTTTTACATTGACTGACAATTTTAATACTATTTTTACGCAGGAAAACTATTTGCTATGCAATTACAGGCTATTGATACTGTTGAAAATATTTCTGCCGCCGATTTTAAAAATAATTACTATAAGCCAATGAAGCCCCTTATTATTAAGGGGCTTTCAAAACAATGGCCAGCTTACTCAAAATGGAACTGGGATTATTTTATTGACACCGTTGGCGGGAAAGAAGTGGGGGTTTATAACAATGTTAAAAGTGATGCTTACACACCCATCAACACTGCTGATGCTTATATGAAATTTGGCGATTACCTTAAAAAAGTAAAAGCTGGTCCTCTTGATCTCAGGATTTTTCTTTTCAATATTTTTCAGCATGCACCTCAAATAACCAAAGATTTTACCTGGCCCGATGAATTGATGAATGGTTTTGTAAAAAAATACCCCATGCTTTTTGTTGGGGGAGCCGGTTCGGTAACCCATATTCATTTTGATATTGACATGAGCCACATACTGCACACCCAGTTTATTGGCCGTAAAAGGGTGTTATTATTTCCACATGAGGAACAATACAAACTGTACAGAAAGCCCTGGGAAGTGCTAAGCCTGGCAAATTTTGCCAACTATAAGCAAGATTTTGATTATGAAAACTTTCCGGCTGTTAAGCTGGCAAAAGGCTATGAAGTGATACTTGAACATGGAGATACCTTGTTTATGCCGGCCGGCTACTGGCATCACATGGAGTACCTTGACAGCGGTTTTGCCATGAGCCTGAGAGCTATGCAAAGTAGCTTTGGCGGTAAGTTAACGGGCCTTTGGAAGCTTTTTGGTATGCGTAACATTGATACACTTATGAAAAAGACTTTGCCAAAGTGGTGGTATAACCGGAAACGCCGGAAATTAATGGAATACGCCGCAAAAGAAATTGCAATGGCAAATAAAAAGCCATAAAAAATTATTTTTATTCAGGAAAAACACTACTTTTACGGTCTGCTCGGTTATCTTTCTTTCCCAATCTTATAGAAATCCCATTATGTCATTGCTATTTTCCGGCGTACCGGAAAGTGTTTATTATTAATATTCTATTATAAAAATATTTAAGATTTTTTCTTGTGGTTTCAGAGGTAAGCAAGGCCGGTGATTTTTATCACTGGCCATTCTTTTTTAAGCAGTTATTCAACTGCCCGATTTAAAAAATCTATCATTGGCTTCATACTTTCAAATGTTTTAGCCAGTTCTTTTACAAAATTTTTATCCTGTATTTCGATGTCTGTAAAAGATTTTCTTACCACAAAACTCTTCATTTTAAGATACTTTATAGCCGGGTTATTTTCATCATATCCCTTGGGCGGCCTTACCAAAACATCTGTATTATCTATCCCCTTAATAAAATGTTTTTTAAAATTGCTGCTGCCGGTAGCTTTTTTCCAGTCATCAAAACTATAGTCAATTTCCTGCCTTATTTTGACAAGGCCGGCAGGTTCCGGCATCCATATTCCGCCTGCGGCAAAACTTCCTCCGGGTTCAATATGCAGGTAATAACCTGCTCCATTCCCTTTTTTGCCATCTTTATTAAAATAGCCTGCTATATTGTTTTTGTATGGGCTTTTGTCTTTGCTGAAACGAACATCCCTGTTGATTCTAAAGGTGCAGTCTTTTGCCTGCAGGCTGCCAATGGGCGGGTCAAATTTTGAAATGCTTTTTATTATTTCTTCAACTAAAAAAAGAAAAGCTCCTTTTGCAGTTTCATAATCTTTGCGGTGAGCTTCAAACCAGGGTTTGTTATTGTTCTTATTTAAATCTTTTAAAAATTTTAGAGTAGCTGGTTGAAGCATAAGTATTTTTATTTTGGCAAACGAATTTACGGCAAGAAAAAAAGGAAACAGCATTTGCACTGTTTCCTTTTATCATTGATAAGCCTTTATTATTTATTTTATCCTGCCCCAGTTTTCGCCGCTCTTAATCCGGTATAAAGTCATTTCGCTTACTTTATATTTTGCAGCCAGTTTTTTGTAAGTTATTCTTCTGTTGGGGTTATTAATTATATCCTTGATAACTTTTACCTGTGTGGCATTAAGCTTTAAGCCTTCTGTACGGTTGGCCTGGCGTTTTTTGTAAGCAATTTTTTCAGGACTAAACTGCTGGTGAGAGCTTACCTCATCCATATCTGCCCACTTCAGGTTTTTATAGTGATTGTCTTTCTTTTTGTGATTGATATGAATTACATACTTGTATTTGGGCGATTTCTTTTTGCAGAAAAGTTTTGCCACTTCCCTGTGAATGTAAATAGTGCCATTGCTGTTTGCTATGTGGAGGTTCAGCGTGCGGTAGCCCGATGTAACAGAACCATTCAGCAATTTGCCATCTTTAATGATGTCCTTGTCGAAACTTGCGGCCCTGCCATGAGAAGATACTGCATATTTTTTGCGAAGCTGTTTATGGCCGCTGAACAGAATTTGTTTCCAAACTTCGCCTGCATTTTTTTTAATCATAAAAATGATTTTATAAGTGGTGTCAGGGCATTAAAGATTGCCTTAACAAAAAAAATACTCCATTAAAATAAGGGGCGGTGTATAAATATACAAAAACTTTTTTCTATGTGGGCAGCATTTTTAAAAATTCTTCTTCAGAAATTATTTTAACAGTGTTTATCTTCTTTGCTTTTTCCAGTTTACTGCCGGCTTCCTCACCTGCAACGAGGTAATTTAGCTTACTGCTTACGCCAGTGAGCAGTTTGCCACCGTTTTTTTCCACCATAGCTTCGGCATCGCTTCTTTTAAGCGTGGGCAAGGTGCCGGTAAATAAAAATGTTTGCCCTGTAAGGTTGCCGTCAGTTATCCTTTCTTTATTTTCATTTTTTAGCTGAACCCCCAAATCCTCCAGTTGCTTTAATGTTTCGATGTTGTTTTTATTACTAAAGAATTCAAAAATGCTTTTGGCAACTTTTACCCCTACATCATCTAATTGCTGTAACTGCTCTTCGGAATAGCTGGCAAAGTCGGTAACATGTTCAACAGCATTGGCCAGGGTTTTTGCCGTAGTTTCTCCCACAAAGCGGATGCCTAAGCCATAAATGAGCCGGTGAAGCGGCTGGGTTTTGCTTGCTTCAATTGCTGCCTGCAGGTTGGTTATTGACTTTTCGCCAAAGCCTTCAAGCTTTCTTATTTCATCAAATGGCAACCGGTAAACACCGGGCACATCTTTTAAAAAACCCATTTCGAAAAATTTACGCACATTGGCATCACCAAAGCTGCGGATGTCCATCGCATCTTTACATACAAAATGAATGATACGTTCCACCACCTGTGCTTCGCAATTAAAATTTGTGCAGCGCCACACAGCTTCATCTGCTGTTTTAAAAAGATTGGTTTTGCAAACAGGGCACTGAAGGGGAAATTCAATTTTCTTTTCATCGCCTTTTCTTAATTCAGCAAATGATTTTACAATTTGAGGAATCACATCGCCGGCACGTTCAATTAAAACAGTGTCGCCAAGCATCAAATCTTTCTCTTTGATATATTCTTCATTGTGGATGGAAATGCTGCTTACTGTAACGCCACCTACTTGCACCGGCTGCAGTTTTGCAACAGGCGTTACCGCACCGGTTCTTCCCACCTGAAATTCGATACCGGTTAATTTTGTGGTTGCCTGCCTTGCCTTAAATTTAAATGCAATTGCCCAGCGTGGGTGATGCGATGTCATGCCAAGTTTATCCTGCAAGTGCAGGTTGTTTACTTTAATAACCATGCCGTCAATTTCGTAAGGCAGTTCATCCCGTTTTGATTCAAATTCCTGCACATATTGTATTCCTGCATCAATTCCGCTACAAATTTTTATTTCTTTTTTCGGGCTTCTAAAACCAAGTTCCCAAAGCATTTCAATCATACCTGAATGAGTTGTAAGCTTATCGTTTTCTATTCCTTCTGTTGTTAAATAACTTACATGGTATAAAAAAGCTTCCAGGTTTCTTCTTCCCACTTCGGCGGTATCTTTTATCCTCAATGAACCGGCTGCAGCATTGCGTGGGTTTGCCAATGGCGGCGTTCCTTCTTCCATCAGCTTATCGTTGTATGCCTTAAAATTATTTTTATTCATTAGTACTTCGCCCCTTATTTCTATTTGCTGAATGCCATACGCACTGAAAGCTGCCGACAACGGAACCGATCTTATCTGTTTTACATTGGCCGTTATTTCATCACCCGTTACACCATCACCTCTTGTTGCGCCTCTTGTAAATAAATCGTTTTCATAAATTAGCGAAATGCTTGCACCATCAAATTTTGGCTCTACAGAATATTCCACAGTTTCCAGTCCGCTGAGTTCCCTTGCTTTGCGGTCCCAGTCAAGTAAATCATCGGCATTGTAACTGTTTTCTAAAGAAAGCATGGGCACCAGGTGCTGCACTTTTGGGAAATCTTTTATCAAACCTTTGCCAACTCTTTGCGTGGGCGAATCGCTTGTTATTGCAGCAGGGTTTTCACCTTCAAATTTTTCTAATAGTTTATACAAAGTATCGTATTCAAAATCGCTGATGATCGGATCGTTCTGCACATAATAGCGGTATTCATGAAAGCGAAGCACATTCCGGACGCTTTCAATATCTGTGATGGAAATATGCTTAATTGTTTTTAATAAAGCTTCTGTTTGCTGCTGAAGTTGTTTTGTTTGCTGTGGATTGTACATAGTAATACTTATTCAGTAAAATTAAATAATCAAATTGCTATTTATTACTTTTGAGTTCAATCATTTTTAATATGAACAAGTTGAGTAAAACTTCCTTATTCCTTATTTCTCATTTCTCATTTCTTATTTTCTTTACTTCCTGCAAATTCCGGCAAAAAGTAAACATCATAGTTCATCATGCAAAAATTTACACTGTAGATAAGAACTTTTCAACTGCCGAAGCAATGGCAATAAGAGATGGGAAAATTATTGCCATTGGCAGCAATGATGAAATACTGAAAGAATATGAAGCTGATGAAATGAAAGATGCTGAAGGAAAATTTGTTTACCCCGGTTTAATTGATGCCCATGCACATTTTGTAAACTATGGTTTCAGTTTGCAGCAGGTTGATTTAACAGGTACAAAAAACTGGCAGGAATGTATTGAAAAAGTAAAAGCCTTTGTAAAAGAAAAAAACATAGTAGCAGGCCAGTGGATACAGGGCCGTGGCTGGGATCAGAACGACTGGGATGTAAAGGAATTTCCGGATAAAAATTTTTTAGATGCAGCTTTTCCCGACAATCCTGTTGCATTGGTAAGAATTGACGGCCATGCTTTAATTGCCAATCAAAAAGCAATGGACCTTGCAAAAATACAGGCTGGGCAAACACTGGAAGGCGGCACGGTGGAAACCATCAATGGTAAACTCACCGGTATTTTTATTGACAATGCGGAGGATTTAATTTTTTCATCAATACCCGGCCCAGGTAAAGCTGCTTATGAAACTGCCTTAAAAGAAGCACAGCAAAAATGCTTTGCAATGGGATTAACTACCATTGTTGATTGTGGTTTAAATAAATACCAGGTTGATATTATTGATACGCTGCAAAAAGAAGGCATATTAAAAATGAAACTGAATGCAATGCTTTCGGATGATTCATCCAACTATGCTTATTACTTAAAAGCCGGGCCTTATAAAACAGACAGGTTAAATGTGAATGGTTTTAAATTATATGCAGATGGTGCATTGGGAAGCAGGGGAGCATGTTTATTACAACCTTACAGCGATAAACCCGGATGGCAGGGATTTACTTTAAAGAGCAGGGTATATTTCGAAAAAATAATTCCGCAAATTTATAATTCAAAATTCCAGGCTTGCACACATGCCATTGGCGACAGCGGCAACCGCATGATGTTGCAGGTGTATGCAAGTGTATTAAAAGGAAACAATGACAGAAGATGGAGGATTGAACATGCACAGGTGGTGAATGAAAAAGATTTTCATTTTTTTGGCGATTATAAAATCATTCCTTCGGTGCAGCCTGCGCATGCCACCAGCGATATGTACTGGGCAGGTCAGCGCCTGGGCGAAGAAAGAATAAAAGGAGCGTATGCATACAAGCAATTGCTGGAACAGAATAAATGGATACCATTGGGAACAGATTTTCCGGTGGAAGATATTAGCCCTTTTAAAACTTTTTTTGCGGCAGTGGCCAGAAAAGACAGTAAGGATTTTCCTGCCAATGGTTTTCAAATGGAAAATGCTTTAAGCCGGGAACAAACTTTAAGAGGCATGACAATATGGGCAGCTAAAGGCTCGTTTGAAGAAAAAGCAAAGGGTAGTCTTGAAGCTGATAAAGCTGCTGACTTTATAATACTTGACACTGATTTAATGAATTGCGATATTAAAAAAGTGCTGGAGACAAAAGTACTGGCCACTTTTATTAATGGAGAAAAAGTTTTTGGGAAATAAAATTATTACTTCAATACCTCTGCTAATTTATTCTGCAGTGCTTCTTCCCTTAAGCCCATGGCAATAATTTTTCCCTGAGGGTCGATCAGTACATTAAAAGGAATACCCACCTGGTCAAAACCATATAAATCCACAGCAATACTGCTCCAGTATTTTAAATCGCTTACGTGGTTCCATGCAAGATTATCTTCCTTGATTGCTTTTAGCCATGCAGCTTTTTCTCTGTCCAACGAAACACCGAGGATAGTAAAGTTTTTATTTTTAAATTGATTGTATGCTGCCACCACATTTGGATTTTCCATGCGGCAGGGGCCACACCAGCTTGCCCAAAAATCTACCAGCAAAAACTTTCCCCTGAAACTGCTTAGCGAAACCGGCTTGTCATTTATATCATTCATGGTAAAGTCGGGGGCCATGTCGCCAATTTTTACTTTTACTGATGGATTGGAATTTTGTTGCTGCTGTTGTAATTGCTGCTGTTGTTGCTGCGCCAAAAAGTTTTTAGCATAAACTACTGCATTGGCAATGCCGGCATGGTTTGGAAAACGCTGAGCTAATTTTTGCAGAGGTATCTGAAATTTTTCCATTTCCACGGGGGCCGAAGTGGCAGTAAACAATGCCAATATTGGGCTTGAAGTGGTGTCGGCAAATTGAAAGCAATATTTAACCAGCGATTCTTTAGCCATATTATAAGTTGTTTCGGCAGCCACAAAAACACTATCGCTTTTATTTACTCCGGCCTGTTGAAGCTCTTTAAGGGTGTCGTTGGTTTCCTGTAGTTTTTTTCTGATGCTATCAGTTGACGAGATAAATTTTTTCAACAATAAATTGGCAGGCGAAGAAAATGAAGGTCCGTTTAAACTTACGTCTTTGGCATCGGCAGTAAAATTAATGGCGGGCTTATCGCCAATAAATAAAAATCCCTTTTTATCATTTTGAAAACGCAGCCTGAAAAAACTTTCTTCTTGCATGGGGGCAGTAAAAGTAAAATTTCCATTATTGATACTGGCGCTGTCAACAAGTTCAATTGATTTGCCATCAAAATATAAATGCTCTAAGTAAATTTTATTTTCGGTAAAATTTTTTACCTGTCCGTTTATTTTAATTTGGCCTTTATCGTCGTTGCTGTTGCAGGAGAATAGTACAACCGCAGTTAAAAAAAATGCTGCAAGCTTCTTCATAATCAATTTAATTTTTCGTTCAGTAATTTATTTACTATTTGCATATCGGCTTTACCCTTGCTCAGTTTTTTTACTTCGCCTGCAAATAAACTTATCAAACCCTTTTTGCCACTTTTATATTCTTTTACTTTATCCGGCAAGTTTGCAATTGCTTCATCCACCCAAGCTTCAACAGAGCCACTGTTGCTTTCCTGGATAAGATTTAATTCAGTTGCAATTTGCAAAGGCTCTTTTGCCGGATTGTTAAGTAATGCTGAAAATATTTTTGTGGATGCATTGCTGAAATTTACTTTTCCTTCATCAACCAATGTAACCAGTGCTGCAATTTTTTCGGCAGGTAAAGTAAACACAGTTATTTCTTTCTGGCTGTCGTTTAAATGACTTTTAACAGGGCCCAGCAGCCAGTTGGCAGCTGCTTTAAAATTGTTTGTGTGTTTTATGATGGCTTCAAAATAATTTACTAATTCTTTATCGCTGCAGATGGTGGCAGCATCGTAAGCAGATAAATGCAAAACCTGCTGGTATTTATCTTCCAGTTCATGCGGCAATGCAGGCAATGAATTTTTTACCTCTTGTAAAAAATCGTTGCTGATGTAAAAAGGAGTGAGGTCGGGTTCGGGAAAATAGCGGTAATCATCCGCTGCTTCTTTGCTGCGTAAAGAAAAAGTTGTGTTGTTGTCAGCATCATAACTTCTTGTTTCCTGAAGAATGGTTTGGCCGGCTTCCGTAATTTCAATCAGCCGCTGCACTTCTGTTTCAATTGCTCTTTTTACATTGCGGATGCTGTTTAAATTTTTCACTTCTACCCTTATGCCTAATTTTTTTTCGCCTTTCAGGCGGATAGAAATATTTGCATCGCACCGCATACTGCCTTCTTCCATATTACCATCGCAAATGCCCAGCCAGCGAACGAGTTTTCTTAATTCGGTAATGTAGGCAAATGCTTCATCGGCGCTGTGCAAATCGGGTTCGCTTACAATTTCAAGCAGCGGCACACCGGCACGGTTCAAATCTATGCTGGTATAATTTTCGTCCACATCATGCAGGCTTTTGCCGGCATCTTCTTCAATATGAATCCTGTTGAGCAGGATATTTCTTTCGGCATCGCCAGTTTTTATTTTTACAAAACCATTTTTGCAAATGGGTGTTGTATGCTGGCTTACCTGGTAGCCTTTTGGCAGGTCGGGGTAAAAATAATTTTTACGGGCAAAATAATTGTGCTGCTCAATATTGCAGTTTAAAGCATGGCCAAGTTTTACTGCAAACTCAATTGCCTGCCTGTTCATCTTTGGCAATGTGCCAGGATGCGCCAGCGTAATGGGGCTGATATTAGTGTTAGATGCAGCGCCAAAAGCAGCACTGTCGCCACAAAACAATTTGCTTTTTGTAAGCAACTGTGTATGCACTTCAAGCCCGATTACTGTTTCGTATTTATCTGCAATATTCACGGCGGTAAAGTTACTGCAAAGCTGTCAGACGGTTTAAAACAAAAGCGCCCCCGAAATTGCAGGAGTGCTTTTTTATTTTCGATGGCTATATTAAAGATTGGTTGTTTTTAATTTCTTCGGAATCTTTACATCAAAACTCATTTCTTTTCCGTTGCGCTTTGCTTTAATGTTGTAGGCATTTTTTTCCGCATTTTCCTGCAACTGCTCTCTTGCATCATCGGTGTTGGCTACTTTTTTGCCACCAATTTCTGTTATTATATCATCTTTTTGCAGGCCGGCTTTGGCACCGGCAGATTCTGCTTCTACGTTCAGTATTTTTACTCCATTGCCTTCCTCTGTATCTTGAATTTTCAATCCCAGTTTCTGGCGGCGAGGAAATAAATCGCCGAATCCCTCAAGGCTTTCGCCGGGAACATAAGCCCTTGGGCTGGCTAAGTTATTATCGCCCCAGGTTTCAATCCTGGGCATTGATGGCATGTCAGGCATTTTATAACCATACACAGAGCGTGGGCTGCTAAATGAATAAGCCATTGTCCCTTTGCTTTCGCCCAGCACTGCTTTAGATGAAGTTTCTTTGCCATCTCTTTTGTAATAAACGGTTACTTCATCTTTAGGTTTAAAAGAAGTAACAACTTCTGATAAGGCAGAAGGCCCATCAACTTTTTTGTCATTTACTTTTGTGATAATATCGCCTGCTTTAAGGCCTGCTTTTTCTGCAGCGCTTTCTTTGGTTACTTCAGTAATTTTTGCGCCATCTTCAAAATCTTCTGTGGTTACTCCCAAAAATGCATGTGGCTCATCATTGCTCCAGCTTTTGAAAGGACCGTCAAAATTAAAATTCATATTCATGTCACCCGGTGCAATGGCAATTTTATTCTTACCATCCCAAACTGTAATGTTGCGTTTGTTAATGGTAATGTCACCATCTTTAAATTCGCTGAGTGGCTTACCATTAACAGTAATGTTGTCGCCATTTATCTCCACAGTAATCTTTGCATCTTTATCGCCTTTTTTGGTAATGGTAATTTGCTGCGACTTTACTTTATCCTTTGCTTTTTCAGCCTTCTCTTTGTAGGTCTTGGCATCTTTCTCATATTTCTCGGCTTTTATTTTAGTGTCTTCCTGTGCAATAGCAATATTGCCAGTTGCAGTAAAACCAACAATGGCAGCAATTAAAAATAGCTTCTTCATATCTTTTAATTTTATGTACGAAAATTTTAGTAGGTCAAATGTAGGGAGTTTTTCTGAATTACGAAATCTTTCGCAGATTATTTTTTTCCTTTAACAAAAGTTTTATTTTTTGCCTTCGGCAAAATGGGGAGCCACGAATTACACGAATTGCCACGAATGAAGAAACTGGGTTTAAACATCAGTAATTGCCGGGTTAGATTTTGTGTAAGTTTTCACCGGGCAATTATCTACAATCCCTTCTTCAATAAACTGCATTCCTATTTTTTCCAGCACTTTCAGCGATGCAATGTTTTCAATATGTGCCCTGCCGGTAATAAGCGGAAGTTTTAGTTGGGTAAAACCATAATCCAACGTATGTTTTGCAGCTTCTGTTGCATAACCTTTGCCCCAGTATGGCTGCGAAAAGCGATAACCCAAATCTATTTCATCCGGTTCGGGCCGGTATTTTAAACCGCACCAGCCAATAAATTCGCCGGTATCTTTTAAATGCGTTGCCCAGCGGCCCAGGTTGTTTTTGTATTGCGGTAAAATAATATCAGTGATTATTTTTTTTGCCTGCTCAACTGTTTCAAGTGTTGGCTCATGGAGATACTTGACTACTTCGGAGTCGCTGTTTAGTTGCAGAATCAGCGGTGCATCAGCTTCGGTAAAACGGCGGAGGATGAGACGGGGAGTTTCAAAAATCATGTGCATGGAAATAACTTATAACAATGATTTCACTCTCTCAATCACTCCCCTCAAATTACTTACATCCTGCCCGCCTGCAGTGGCTAGGTTTTTTTGTCCGCCGCCGCCGCCTTTTATCAATGGCGAAATATGTTCTTTTATTATTTTACCTGCGTCTAAATTTTTTGCTGCAACAACAGTATCGGAAATGCCAACTGCCACATAAGCCTTGCCATCAATATTGGCACAAAGCACCGCAACATGGTCGTGCAGTTTATTTTTCAAATCAAAACAGAGTTTCTTTAAAGCATCGGCATTGCTTACTTCAATCACATCGCCAATAAAAGTTACGTTGTTGATGATTTCATCTTTTTGCAGCAACTCATTTCTGATTGCAACTAATTGCCTTGCTTCCAATGCTTCAATATGTTTTTTTAAGGAAGCGTTTTCTGCCTGCAGGTTTTCAATTGACTTTATAACATCTTTTGGGTTTTTTAGTAAGTCACTAATAGCACTGATTTCCACGAATGTTTTATTAATTAAATTTTCTGCTGCTTTGCCGCATACAGCTTCTATTCTTCTTACACCTGCAGCTACAGCACTTTCGCTTTTTATTTTAAACAAGCCCAGTTCACCCGTGGCGCCCACATGAGTGCCGCCGCAGAGTTCAATGGAATAACCGGGGTCCATAATAACAACCCTTACCACATCGCCATATTTCTCGCCAAACAAAGCCATAGCCCCTAATGCAACTGCTTCATCTTTTTTCATTGACTTAATTACAACAGGAATATTGGCTCTTATCTTTTCATTTACCAGCGCTTCTACTTTTGCAATTTCTTCATCGGTAACTTTTGCAAAATGGCTGAAGTCAAAACGCAGATGTTCTTCATTTACCAAACTTCCTTTTTGTGCCACATGCTTGCCCAGCACATTGCGTAGGGCTGCATGCATCAGGTGTGTTACGCTGTGATGAAGAGTAATTTCTTTTCTTCTTGATGCATCAACAGTTGCAGTTACTTCGCCTGATAAATCACCTGATATTGATTCTGCAAAATGAATGATAAGGTCGTTTTCTTTTTTTGTATCAATAATGGTTAATGGTTCATGGTTGATAGTTAATTGTCCGCTATCACCAACCTGTCCGCCACTCTCAGCATAAAAAGGCGTGGTATCTAACACAAGCTGGTACAATTCTTTTCCCTTGCCGCTTACTTTACGGTACTTAACTATTTTGCTTTTTGTTTCTAAGCTATCGTAGCCAACAAATTTTGAAGACGGGAGATCATTTATTGTTATCCAGTCTTCGGTTTCTAAAGCGGTAGCAGCACGGGAACGGTTTTTTTGTTCAATGAGCGATTCTTCAAATCCTTGCATATCAACATCCCATCCAATTTCCCTTGCCATTAGTTGAGTTAAGTCAATAGGGAAACCGAAAGTGTCAAATAATTCAAAAGCAAACTTCCCCGGGATTTTTTTAGGTTCCACTTGAGTCAGTTTTGATTCAATTAAAATTTTTCTTCCATCCTTAAAATCATAAGGAAATTCATCGCCAAATTCTTCACTGTAAACTTTTGTGGAGTCAAGCGGCAACCGCTCTCTGAAAATAATATATGAATTGAATCTGTTTATTCCTTTCTCCAATGTTCTCAAAAAAGCCTCTTCCTCTTCCCTCACCACCTTACTCACAAAATCCAACTGCGAATTCAACTCTGGAAAAACAGTTTCAAACTGCTTTGCCAATACTGGCAACAATTGATGTAGCAAAGGCTGCTTATAATCTAAATAAGAATAATAATAACGAACTGCACGCCTTAGTATACGGCGGATAACATAGCCTGCACCAGTATTGCCCGGCAATTGTCCATCAGCAATGGTAAAACTGATAGCTCTTATATGGTCGGCAATTACTCTAAATGCAATGCTTTCTTTATCATCGCCTGCTGAATATTTTTTTCCAACTATCTTTTCTGTTGCTGCAAGGGTGCCTGTAAAAATATCTGTATCATAATTGCTTTGCTTTTGTTGCAGCACTCTCACCAATCTTTCTAACCCCATTCCGGTGTCAACATGTTTTGCCGGCAGTTCTTCCAGGCTGCCATCTTTTTTCCTGTTAAACTGGATAAATACATTGTTCCATATTTCTATCACCTGCGGATGGTCATTGTTCACCAGTGTTTTTCCATCAACTGTTTTTCTTTCTTCGTCAGTCCTGCAATCAACATGTATCTCTGTGCATGGACCGCATGGGCCGGTATCTCCCATTTCCCAAAAATTATCTTTTTTGTTGCCCAGTAATATTCTGTCTTCGACAATTACTTTTTTCCATTCGTTGAATGCTTCTTCATCTTTTGGCAAACCTTCTTTTTCATCGCCTTCAAAAACGGTTACATATAATTTGTCTTTGTCTAATTTATATACATCAGTTAATAACTCCCAGCTCCATGCAATGGCTTCTTTTTTAAAATAATCTCCAAAACTCCAGTTGCCCAGCATTTCAAACATGGTGTGGTGATAAGTATCAACACCTACTTCTTCCAAATCGTTGTGCTTGCCACTTACACGTAAACATTTTTGTGTATCGACCACCCTTGGGTTGGGCGCTTTTTTGTTGCCAAGGAAATAATCCTTGAACTGGTTCATACCGGCATTGGTAAACAAAAGTGTAGGGTCGTCTTTTACCACAATGGGGGCAGATGGAACGACAACATGCCCTTTGGTTTTAAAAAAATCGAGAAACTGTTGCCTTATTTCAGAAGCTGTCATCATTTGGTATCTGTTTAAAACCTGTTGCTTATCTGTGTTAATGGGACTATATTTGTTGCCCTTTGACAAGGGGGCAAAGGTAGGAAAAAAGACCCCATCAGAAGCCCCTCCTATCCTCCACGAAGGGGAGGGAAATGGAGGAGATGATAGTGAAGATTCGCTGGGATAAAATGGAGAGAATTTAAATTCTTGATGAAGAAATTCTTGATGAAGATGTGGAAAAGATGATGTTTAGATATGTTTAATGTACCGCCTCCTTCTCTTTTAGGAGAAGGAGATGGAGGATGAGGTAAGATGAGCAAAGCTAAAAAAGTACAAGTGAGTGACACAACTATGTTGAGCAAAGAAATTTTGCCTGTAACATAATAATAATTTAAGCATGATTCATAACTCCCAATGGGTTCATGAAAAAAATAAAATACTATTATAATACCAATACGCTTCGCTATGAGAAGCTGGTTACGCCTTTACGGGTGAAACTGCTGAGGGTATTTGGATTTATTTCGGCTGCGGCGGTAACTTCTGCAATAATCATTAGTGCCTACACAAGATTTTTTCCCAAGCCATCCGACAAAGAATCGCAGTTGCGATATGAAATGATGAAGGATGATTATGAATTGCTGGGAACGAAAGTGAAAACCCTGCAGCAGCAAATGAGCGAACTGGAGAAAAGAGATAACCAGGTGTACCGCAGTATTTTTGAAGCCAATCCGTTGCCCGACAGCGCCAGGGCAAAACTGATTGACAAGAAAAAGGAACTGGAAAAAGTGAGTACGATGAGTGATAATGAACTGGGAAAAAATATTGCTGCCACATTGGACAACATCAATTCAAGAGTGGCTTACCAGTTTCAAAGTTATGATGCCATAGAAAAATTAATTAAAAACCAGGACGATAAATTAGCCAGCATTCCTGCTATTCAACCAGTGAGCAATAAAGACCTTACAAGAATTGCCAGCGGTTTTGGTATGCGTATTCATCCTATTTATGGTATTGCAAAAATGCACAGCGGCCTCGATTTTACATCGCCACAAGGAACACCTATTTATGCAACTGGCAATGGAATTGTAACCACATCGGGCTTTGGCAATGGCACCGGCAACCATGTAATTATAAATCATGGTTATGGTTATGAAACAGAATACATGCACATGGTAAGGATAAAAGCGGTGGCAGGGCAAAGGGTAAAACGGGGCGAAGTAATTGGATGGGTGGGCAACACAGGCGCCAGCACCGGGCCGCATTGCCATTATGAAGTGCACATTAACGGAACGCCGGTAAATCCTGTTTACTTTTTTTATAATGATTTGAATGCAGAGCAATTTGACCGCCTGCTTAAATTAGCAGCCGTAGGCAGTGCGAAAAGTTTTGATTAATTTTAATGATGCCATTACAACAAATAGCTTTTACGTTTGATGAACCAGCACTGCAACAGGAAGAAACTGCTGCAAAAACAGCATTGGTAAAAACGGCCACTGGTTTAAAAAAAACCGACAATAAAAAACTTACACGTGGGCGGATGAGCCTGAAAGATTTAGATTCGGGAGCAGACCTGATTGAAGTGCCGGATGACGAAGAGTTATTTAAGAAACTCTACTATTCTATTGGTTCGGTGGCCGATATGTTTAAGGTGAACCAGTCGCTGATAAGGTTTTGGGAAAACGAATTTGATATTTTGAAGCCAAAGAAAAACGGCAAAGGCGACAGGTTGTTCAGGCCCGAAGATGTGAAGAACCTGAAAATGATTTATCATTTGTTGAGAGAAAGAAAATATACACTGGAAGGCGCCAAAGATTTTTTGAAGAACAATAAGAAGGCAGAAGAAAAATTTGAACTGATTGAAGGATTGAAAAAACTGAAAGGTTTTTTGCTGGAGCTGAAGGCGAATTTGTAATTAAATTGTTTTATAGTTGAAATGATAAATTGTAGTTGATGAAGAATTTTTTTTTGATTGTAGTATTGAGTATTATAAGTTTAACCATTTACTCCCAGGCTCAGTATGAAGTAAGCCAGGACACCAAGCATCCCGAAGTGAAAGTGCTGCGTGGGCTTATTAATAAATACCTGCTTGAAAATGATACCGCATTTAACAAGTGGTATAATTTCAGTAAAACACTTTACGGCCCCGATACTGCAACTTTAAGCGTCATGGAAAGGGCGAAGGGAAAAGTGCAGTTTGTTGTTTTTGGCGGCACCTGGTGTGAGGATACTCAATTTATTTTGCCCAAATTTTTTAAACTGCAGGAAATGAGTGGTGTGCCCGATGGCATGATTACTTTGTTTGGAGTGAACAGGGCAAAAAATGCAATGGAAAATATTGCAGAGGCATTTGCAATAACAAATGTACCCACCATTATAGTAATGAAAAACGGCAAAGAAGTGGGCCGTGTGGTAGAATATGGCAAAACCGGCAAGTGGGACAAAGAACTGGCAGAACTGCTGAAATAATTATAACACCATGAAGCCGTATTTATTTTCCGGGATAATTTTTTGCTGGTTAAGTTGTGGCAGTTCTTCACAGAAAGAAAAAATAAACACTTCTTTACCATTACAATCGGAAGTAAAAGATACGCTTTCCCAATCAAGATCAGACACCATTTCATTTATAGCTGTTGGCGATATAATGTTTGGCACTAATTTTCCCAATGCAGTTACATTGCCGCCCAACGACGGGAAAGATTTATTAAAATATTTTACTGCTGAGTTGCAATCTGCCGACATCACATTTGGAAATGCTGAAGGCGTTTTTATGGATGCAGGAGGCAAACCCAAAGACAGCGGTGCCAATGTTTTTTGTTTCAGGCAGCCAAAGCGCTATGCACAATATTTTGCCGCCAATGGTTTTGATTTGATAAGTGTTGCCAATAACCACATTGCCGATTTTGGAGAAGAAGGAATAAAAAGCACCATTGCTGCATTAAGAGAATTATCCTTGCATTTTGCAGGGGTATATAATTTTCCTACCACTGTTTTTACTGTTAGAAATTTAAAAATTGGTATGGCGGCTTTTGCGCCGCACAAAGGTTGCATACAAATGAATGATTTGGCAAATGCGGAAGCAACAGTGAAAAAATTAAAAAAGGAATGTGATATTGTAATTGTTTCTTTTCATGGCGGTGCCGAAGGAAAAAAAGCTACACATGTACCCAGGCGGAAAGAATTTTTCTATAAACAAAACCGGGGCGATGTTTATAAATTTTGTCATAAAATGGTTGATGCCGGCGCCGATATTGTTGTTGGCCACGGCCCCCATGTTGCAAGGGCTATGGAATTGTATAAAAATAAATTCATTGCTTACAGCCTTGGTAATTTTTGTACTTATGGCATGTTTAACCTTGATGGTGTTAGCGGCATCGCACCGCTGCTTAAAATTTATGTAAATGAAAAGGGCGATTTTATAAACGGCATTATCACTTCCATAAAGCAGGAAGGAGAAGGCGGGCCATTGCCCGACAGTTCGTTTGCTGCATTTAATTTAATTAAAAATTTATCAGCAACTGATATACCGGCAAATGCTTTAAAGTTTAAAGGAAATGATTTGCTGGAAAAATAATTTTTTTATCCGGCAGAAAAACTTTGTGCAACTTCAGTGGCGACGCTCCGTTCAACAGCAGTAACTTTTGTCATCGCTCAGCAATGCAAAATCTATACTGCAACTGTTAAAGCGTTAACAGCAAACTCAATTTTATCTGCTTCCATGATTTCTTTGACAGCAAAATTAATTTCCTGCTTCAAAGTATCAAAGGCTTCCAGTGAAATCGTATTGGTAAAATATTCTGCTACTAATGACATCCCCGACTTGTTTATTTCTTTTAATAAAACGGATGAAGAAGTTATAAGTGGTGATTTTGATGCTAACAATTCATTTAATTTTTTTGTAAGAACTTTTATTTTTTGTGCAGCCGTATTTGTTGTCAGTTCAAGTTTTATTTCGGCACGCCTTTGAGTGCGAAGGCTCCAGTTATCAACTACGCTGTCTACCATTTGTTTGTTGGGCACAGTAACCAGTGTTTTATCTGCCGTTCTTATTCTTGTACTGCGTAAACCAATTTTTTCTACTGTGCCCGATACTGCATTTACTTTCAGTGTGTCGCCGGTTGTAAAAGGTTTATCAAAGAAAATAATAAAAGATGCAATCAGGTTTTCGAGGCTTTCTCTTGCAGCCAGTGCCAGCACAGCGCCTACAATGCTGAGGCTGGTAAGTAAATTACCAATAGGTTGATTGAAACAGGCTTTTATAATCAGCAACAAACCGCCGATGACGATAATCACTTTTAAAAAATCACGGAAGAAAACAACCAGCTGGTCATCGCTTTTATTTTCAGTAAGGATGGCTTTTTGCTCCATCACCAGCGCAACAAAATCTACCATCCTTAACAGCAGCCAGGTAAATGAAACAATGATGATGGCGATGCCAAGCCTGTCAAGAATTTGCTCGGCCGAATGGCCGTACAAAGAATAACTCCATTGCGAAGGGAAGTTGAGTTTGTCAATGGCAAAAACAGCAATTAAAATAAGGAGAAACCATTCCATTGGTTCAAGTACCAAATCAACAAAGCTTTTTTTCTTTACGTTTTTCCAGATGCGGTGAATAAGCCGGTAAAGCAAGGAAGCTATGTATCTTGAAAGAAACTTTTTTAAAATCAGCATCAGCAAAATGCTGCCGCCAACTATACAGTAAGCTTTAATGCTATTGTCAAGAAAAATGGTGTCTAAAAAATCCATAGAATAAAAATACTACAATGAAAGGAAATTATTTTACCTGGTAAATATCGAGGCTTTCACTTTTAAGTAAATACACTTTGCCATTCATAACTTTTACAGCATTGTATTTGCCAAAGAAAGCCGGCAGTTTATATTCTTTTTGTACAGATGTATTAACCTGGTAAGAGTATAATTTGTTATTGCCGAAACCATAAATTGTATTAGCATTTACTTCCACATTGTGCCAGTTTAACAGGGGGATTTTGTTTTTGTATCCGCCATAATAATCAAAAATGTAAAAGCCTTTTGCAGTGTCGTAGATATAAACAAAATTTTCCCGGTCAATAATTTTTGAAGGAGCCAGCCCGTCATCTAATAAAATTCTTGTATCCACAGTTTCCTGCAATAGCTTTCCCTCTTCATCAATTTTTTTCAACTTATAATCCTGTTCGTCAAAAAGCCATATATTATTGTCGTAAGAAGTGGAGATGGCTTTTACCGAAAAAATATTCTGCCTGCGGAAGTTGATGCTGTTGCGAACGTTTAAAAATCTGTCGAGTACAACTACTGTTGAATAATTTTTATAGTACAGCAATACCTTCATGGGGTTGCTTACGTCAATGGAAGAAGGGTTGCCATAACGTTTTACATCATTGAATATGCCTGCAGAGTCGTCATTGCTGTTTAGTTTTTTTAATTGATTGGTGCCGGTGATAAGATAAAGATTGTCTAAGTTGTCAACGGCAAAATTTGAAAAATTCCCTTTTATGCTTTTTATAGACTTAAAGGAAGAATCTGATTGTGCTTTAATTATTATAGGACTACAAAAGCACAAAAAAATAAGCGATATGTTTTTTATTTGTTTCAATCTTCGCTAATATCTTCTCCTATTCCTCCTCCTTTGGGGGAGATAGAGGGGGCTGTATAATACTTCAATTCTGTTTTATCACCATCAAAAACTGCATAGCTGCAATATTTTATCCAGTCGCCTAAGTTAATGTAAACACTGCTTTCATTTAAGTTAAAGTTTATAGGCAGGTGGCGGTGGCCAAAAATGAAGTAATCATATTTTTCTTTTTGTAAAATTTCTTTGCAATAAATAATCAGCCATTCTTTATCTTCTCCCAAAAAGGTTTCTTCTGTTTGGCCCGTTTGTGCCCTGCTTTTCCTGCTGAAGTAATGGGCAAGCCCCATGCCTGTTTGTGGAGGCAAAATACCAAACAACCACTGGCAAAATTTATTGCGGAATATTTTTTTAATCATTTTATAACCGTGGTCACCGGGGCCAAGTCCGTCGCCATGGCCTATTAAAAATTTTTTTCCGTTAAACTCAAAAGGCGTTGGTTCAAAATAAACAGGAATATTTAATTCTTTCTGAAAATAATCTTTCATCCACATATCGTGGTTGCCCACAAAAAAATGAACGGGTATTCCTGCATCAGTTATTTCGGCAAGTTTGCCCAGTATTCTTACATAACCTTTGGGAACTACTTTTTTATATTCGTACCAGAAATCGAACAAATCGCCAACGATAAATATTTCAGCCGCATCATTTTTTATTTCATCCAAAAACTGAACAATTTTTTTTTCCCTAAGCAGGCTTGCTGCAGCATCGGGAGCCCCGAGGTGAAAGTCGGAGAGGAAGTAAACTTTTTTTGTATCGGAAACATTCATGAAGGCGGCTATTTATTTTTTTGCTGAAAAATAATCCAGCACATCGCCTGACTCCAATGCAGGTTTTCCGGTTACCTCTCCATTATACCAGTAAATCCAGCATTCAGCATCGGCAGCTTCGTCAAGGTGAGCAATACATTTATCCCGGCGGTACAATGGTTTTTCTCCTGGCATCACATTGAGGCCTTCGTAATCATCTATCTGCTCAATAGCCCATTCAAATTCGGTTTCATTATTTATGCAGTACACTTCGCCAAAAATAAAACTTTCATCTGCTGCCGTCACCGCAACAGGATATTCTCCCATGTCGTACAATTTACCTTTTACTTTTGCAGCACCTGTTAAAGTAAAGTAACGGCTTATATAATCGTATGCCGGGTTTTTAAATCCGCTTCTCAGCGTGCCATAAACAAATAAATTGTTCAGCTTGTTTTTTTTCATATAATAAAGTTACTGTAAACAGTTAATTAGGCATCCACCAAAAACAAAAAGACTTCTTTAGGGCCATGTACACCGGTAACCAGTGTTTTTTCAATATCGGCAGTGCGGCTGGGGCCGGTGGCAAATGTTATAAGGGAAGGAATGTTGCCATTGTATTTTTCTTTCACCAGTTGTAAGGCATCTTTTACATCATACACTAATTGCTTTGTGTAAGCAATGCAAATATGAATGGGGGCATATACACTTACTGTTCGGCCGCTTTGCTGAGCAGCGCTCATTACAATCGTTCCTGTTCGGGCAACCAGGCATTCGCAGCCGGTAATGGAAGCATCGCAGGTTTCCAGGTTAATGGTATTGCTGAACTGCTGGTTCCATTTATCTTCTATGCAATAAATTTTTGTCCATTCTTTTGTTTTAATTAAATGTTCAAGCTGCAGCAGCATATCTTTTTCATTGGTGCAAAAAGCAAATTTGCCCAGCAGTTTTGTAAACTCTTCTGCAAACAAAATTTCCAGATCATCTGCCGCAGCCAAAAAAACCGAATTGGTTCCTTCGCTTTGGGGAAATGGCAAAGGCACCGGGTTACTCAGTGCCTGCCTTATTCTTTTTAAAATATTTTCTTTTGCTGCTGATACCGCCATTTTAAAAATTATATTGAAGGTGGGTTTTTCAACTCTTCCGGAATTTCTGTACCTGGTGGTTCGCTTACATTATCTTTTGGATCTTCTTCTTTTATATCAAGCGCTTTCTTTTCTTCATAAGGGCGCTTTCCAATCAATGTTTCCACATCACTCTTAAACAACACTTCTTTCTTCAGTAATTCTTTGGCTAATTTTTCTACATCACCTTTTTTCTCTGTCAACAATTTTTTTGTACGTACATAAGCACTCTCAATTAACTTACGCACTTCTTCATCAATCATTTTACCGGTTTCCTCACTGTAAGGTTTGGTAAAATAATTTTCCTGTGTAGGATCATAAAAACTTATGTTACCCACTTTTTCATTCATACCATACACCGTAATCATACTGTAAGCAATTTTTGTAATCTGCTGCAAATCGTTACTGGCGCCGGTACTAATCTTACCAAAGAAAATATCTTCACTTGCCCTGCCGCCCAGCGTCATACAAATCTGGTCCATCAACTGGTCGGTATTGTACAGGTATTGTTCTTTAGGAGTGTACTGTGCGTATCCCAATGCCGCAGTTCCTCTTGGTACCACAGTAACTTTCAATAAAGGATAAGCATGCTCCAGGTACCAGCCGCATATTGCATGCCCAGCTTCGTGGTAAGCAATGATTTCTTTTTCTTCGGGAGAAATGATTTTATTTTTCTTTTCAAGGCCGCCAATCACCCTGTCAATAGCATCCTGAAAATCGCTCATGTCCACCGAGTCTTTTCCTTTTCTTGCGGCTATCAATGCGGCTTCGTTACAAACGTTGGCAATATCTGCGCCTGCAAAGCCTGGTGTTTGTTCTGCCAGTTTATGAATGTCTAGTGTTTGCGAAATTTTGATTGGTTGCAAATGCACTTTAAAAATTGCTTCTCTTCCTACCAGGTCGGGGCGGTCAATAGTTATCTGCCTGTCGAACCTTCCGGGGCGAAGCAATGCATTGTCCAGCACATCGGGCCTGTTGGTTGCAGCAAGAATGATAATTCCTAAATCTGTTCCAAAACCATCCATCTCTACCAGCAACTGGTTCAAAGTATTTTCTCTTTCATCATTGCTCATCATCATATTTTTTCCTCTTGCCCTTCCTATTGCATCTATTTCATCAATAAAAATTATACAAGGCGCTTTTTCTCTTGCTTGTTTAAACAAATCCCTTACACGGCTTGCTCCAACTCCCACAAACATTTCCACAAAATCGCTTCCGCTGAGGCTGAAAAAGGGAACCTGTGCTTCGCCTGCTACTGCTTTTGCCAGCAATGTTTTACCAGTGCCCGGAGGGCCAACCAATAATGCGCCTTTAGGAATTTTACCACCAAGAGCAGTATATTTTTTAGGATTTTTAAGGAAGTCAACAATCTCCATCACTTCTACTTTTGCCTCATCCAGGCCGGCCACATCGCCAAAGTTGATGTTAACCCTTGTGCCTTTATCGAATAAAGTGGCTTTAGATTTACCAATATTAAAAATGCCACCCGGCCCGCCGCCGCCGCCCGGCCCGCCAACCTTACGCATCATTAATATAAATATCAGTGCAATTAAAAGGATAGGTAATATGCTTGAAAATATGCTGAACCATTCAGCCTCATCGCCATAATAAGGCAATATTTTTTTTACGGTTGGATTTTCTTTATACCAGTCATCCAGTTGTTTTGTAAAGGTTTCATCCTTCACAATATTAAAATAGAGTTGTGGGTTTTCCGACTTGGATAAAAAAGTATAATCCTCGGCATTGATAAATGCTTTATAAAAAACCTGTTTTGCCTTCAGGCTGTCTTTATTAATAAAAACCCGTACAATTTTTTTATTTCTTATGGTAACAATGCCTGTTTTTTCAATTTCTTTTTTGGGGTCTTTTTGAACATCGCCTGATGCAAGCAGTTCATAAAAATTCTGCTGGTTTATTTCAACGCCTCTTTCGCCTACATTTCTGTATAAGTTGTACCCGATAAGTGTTGCCACTATCAGCCCGTAAATCCAGTACACATTAAAACGGCTTTTTTTCTTTTGTGGGTCATCGCCGGAAGGAGGAACGTTATCAGGGCCATATTTCCTGTTGGGGTCTTGCTGATTCATGTTTTGATTTGCCATATTTACTTAACCTTTGGTTGCCGCTTTTTGCCACAGCCTTTAAAAGGTTTTTAAAGTTGTTATTATCTAAGACGTACCAGGTACGTTTTTATTTTAATCATTGTGTTCTGTCACCACAGCATCGCTCCACAATTCTTCCAATTGATAAAATTTGCGCTGTTCGGGCATCATTACATGTACCACCACATTTACATAGTCAATCAAAATCCATTGCAGTGCCTGTTTGCCTTCATGTTTGTAGGGCAGTTCGCCGCATTTCTTTTTTACATCTTCTTCCAAAAAATCGGCAATGGCACGTAACTGGGTGCTGTTGGTTGCTTCGCAAATAATAAAAAAATCTGCCACCGCTTCCGGAATTTTTCTTAAGTCGAGGCTTACAATTTTTTGCCCCTTCTTTTCCTGGATGGCATGAATGATCTGCTTTAAAATTTTGCTGTTCCTTGTTAATCTTACTACGCTGCTTTTTTTACGGGTAGTTAATGCGGTCAAATTATTCAAATCAATATTTTTTTAGTCATGGTTAATTGTTGCTGATGCGGCTGCTAAAGCATATTCCAGTAACTTTAACCGGGCTCAAAAGTAACACTTCTTTGCCATTTGATTCATTATGACTTCAAACGGATTTTTAGAACTTATAGACAGCGTGGACAGTACCAACAACTATGCCATGCAAAAAGTTCATGCAGGACTGGCAAAGCATGGATTAGCCTGCTTTGCAAAGGAACAAACCCAAGGCAAAGGCCAGCGTGGAAAAAGCTGGCTTGGCCAGCCCGGGCAGAACATAGCCATGAGCCTTGTTTTGCAGCCTTCCTTTTTAAAAACTAACCAGCAGTTTTATTTAAGTATGGCAACGGCCCTGGCTTGCTACGACTTTTTTAAATGCATTGCAGATGAAGAAATAAAAATAAAATGGCCCAATGATTTATACTGGCGTGACAGAAAGGCAGGAGGAATTTTGATAGAAAACGTTTTGCAGGGCAATGACTGGAAATGGGCAATTGTGGGCATTGGGATAAACATAAATCAAACTGAATTTGACGCATCGCTGCCCAATCCTGGTTCTTTAAAAAAAATTAAGAACAGTAATTATGATGTTATTGCTTTGGCTGAAAAACTGTATCATTTTGTGATGAAACGGTTTGAAAAATTAGCTACAAATAATCTGGAAGCTTTGCAGCAGGAATACAACCAGCATCTTTATAAATTAAACCAGGCAGTGAAGCTGCGGAAAGACAATATTGTTTTTGAAACAACTGTTAAAGAAGTTTCCGGTAATGGGCAACTGAAAACAAAAGATGTAATAGAAAGGGCATTTAATTTCGGGGATGTTGAATGGATTCTATAATTTTCATTCATCCCGGCATAGTGTTTTAATTTGGTGCTCCTTTATTTACCCAGCATGCAATAGAATCTCTGACAATTTGTGGCAAAGGGCCGCTTTGAGGCATGATGCCTGCCGAAACCTGGCCGGTTATACTGGTGCGGTTATTAAAAGCACTAAGGTAAGTACCGTCGTAAGACCATTTTGCAAGCGCCATTGCGTTGCCGCTGCCGGGTGCATGGCAAATATTGCAGTTAACGTCTAATATTTTTTTTATGTTGGCCGTAAAGGAAACACTGAGTGTGCAGGGTGTTGTGCCGCCGCCGCCACCGCTGGTGCTGCTGCTTTTGCTGCACCCGTTGATAAAAAGGATTACTGTAAACATTGCAGCAGGGACTAAATAAATTTTCTTCATAACAAATAGTTTTACATTATTTAAGAACGGAGTTATGATACTAAAAGTTGCTTAAGGTTAAAAAATAAGAAGATTATTTTTTCAGTTCTGCCCATGCTTTTAAAATTTCTTCTGTATGTTGTTTGCTGCGTGGCTTTAAAAATATTTTGCGGATCATTCCTTTTTCGTCAATTAAAAAAGTGGTGCGGTGAAGCCCCATATATTTTCTTCCATATAACTGCTTCTCTCCCCAAACCCCGTATTTATCAATGATGGCATGTTTGGGATCGGCAATTAAAGTAAAAGGTAAATCATATTTGGTTTCAAATTTTTTGTGCTTTTTTTCTTCATCCGGGCTGATGCCCAGAACAGTAAAACCATTTGCTTTCAGCAAACCAAAATTATCCCTGAGGTTGCAGGCTTGTTGGGTGCAGGTGGGTGTGTCATCTTGGGGATAGAAATACAAAACAATTTTTTTGCCTTTGTAATCAGCCAGCGAAACGGGATTGCCATTTTGATCGGTGCTTTTAAATGCCGGTGCTTTAGTGTTTTCTGTTAAATGTGTTGCCATAATTAAATTGCTTTGTAGCTGATTTGTTTAATGGTTAAATTGTTACATGGCTTTGATGTATAATACTGCAAAAAACAATTTATTAATCGGGCAATATAACAATTAAACTTACCTCGTTAAATGAAAAATCTTTTCAGTTAGATTGCCCACCTGGTCTGTGGCAGTGATTTTTAATTCATGTTCACCCGGCAGGCAATGTTCATCAAAAACATAAATGAATGTTCTGCCTTTATCATTGCTAAAGCGTAGCCATTGCCCGTCAAGTTCTGCTCTGAAATTTACATCTTCTGTATTATCAAGCACAACAAATTTTATAGAAAACTGTTTGCTGCAATTCATATTATCCCTGAAACCAAGGGGCGAAATAACCGGCGGCAAGGTATCTATCGTCAACTGAAAATTTCCAAACTCACGAAAGCTGGCGTTGTACCATCCGTTTTCATACACTGCTTTTTCAAAATCATTTTTTCCGTTACTGAACCGGTGCATTACCATTTTGTTTTCAAACACAGCCGTGCCTTTTATTTTTATAGGAAAATATCCGTTAACAGGAACAGAAGTATTGTGCAACTGATAAATGCTAAAACCGGTGTTTGGAATTATTTCGGCATAACGAAAGCGGACGGAATCATACAAAGCTTTCTCAGGCAAATAAAAACTGATGTTGCTGTTTTCAAAAACATTGATGAATCCCGGATAAAATTCTTTTGCAGAGATAACCTGTATTCTATTTTCTTCCGGTAAAACTGCAAGTCTTACATTAAATTGTACAACTGAAGTATTTCCGTTTGCGTCATTTACTTCAATTTTTATTTCGTGAAGCGATGTATCTGTTAAAAGAATCACTCCATCGCCGTTAATTTCTTTGTAAACGCTGTTATTATTGCCCGGCAGTTTTGACACATGCTGCACAAAAGGTCCGCCGCTGCTTCTTAATTTATAATCAATGTGGGCATTCAGGCTTCTTGTTTCATCATAACTAATGCTGTCTAACTGGAAACCAACTACCGGTTTTTCATCTTCAAACAAAACGGCTTCATAAATTCCATTCCGGTTGGTAGAACCGCTGTAGCGGTCATAAGCCGTAATGCCAAAACTTACTTTATCGTTTTTTGTTTTAAGCAAACCGCCGGGAATTGTGTAAACACCATTTACTTTTTTCAATGAAAAAAACTGGGGGCTTTGTTCATAGGTACTGATATTTCTGTTGTAAACAGCCAGCCGCAAAACATCGGGTGCCACAGCATCGGCAATGGGCAAACCAAACAGCAAAGGATTCAGCACTTTATCTGTTTTGGTGTCTCTTATTTCAAAGTGAAGATGTGGGCCCTGAGAGCCACCGGTATTTCCGCTGTAAGCAATAAACTGGCCCTTGGTTACAGCAAATAAATTTGAAGGGATGTCTAAAAAAACTTTCCAGCTTTGTAATTTGTATTGCTGCTCGGTAATATATTTTTCCAGCTCCGGAAAAAAATTATTCAGGTGGGCATAAAGGGTTGTAAGCCCGCTGGGATGATTAATATAGATTGCCCTACCAAAACCGTAAGGCTCAATTTTAACTTTGGCAATGTATCCATCTGCGGCGGCCAATATGGGTATGTTTTGTTTTTGATTGGTTTTGCAGTCGAGCCCCATATGAAAGTGATTGGGCCGCAGTTCACCAAAATTTGCAGCAATGCCAATAACTGCATCAACCGGCCATTGAAAATAATTTTTCGGATATTTTTTTTCGGTTAACACTTGTGCAGCAGTCTTGTTGCTCATCAGCAAAAAGAAAAATAAACCGGTTATAATAAATAAAAATCTTTTATGCAAAAAATTGGATAATTTCATCTGTCACATTTATGCTGCAAATCTAAATGGTATTTAATGCAGAATTTTAAACAATATGCACTTTAAAAAGTAAAACTCCCATTTTTAACCTTTAATAACTTTTGTATGAAAACATTAACCACTGCCCTGTTGCTTTCAACTTTTTCACTGCATGCTTTTTCGCAGGAATGTGAAGTAAAACTTTTACCCATTACCGGAAAATATACAGGCGAATGTAAGGATGGAAAAGCCAATGGCGCCGGCAAATCTGCAGGGCTGGATACTTACGAAGGGAATTTTAAAAATGGCTATCCCGATGGCCAGGGAACTTACACCTGGAGTGTGGGAGATTTTTACTCAGGCGCTTTTAAAAAAGGGCTGAAAGCCGGCAAAGGCGAAATGCACTTTAAAAGAACCAATATGGATGACAGCATTGTAACCGGCTTTTGGGAAAAAGATAAATACAAGGGCTTGTATGAAAACCCATACAAGGTTGAAGAAATGAACCCACTAGTTTCGTATAAAAACATTCAAAAAATAAGTACCAAAAAAATGACGGTTTATTTTTCGATGGAAAATGGAATAAATGTGGCTGCTGATGTTGATAATTTTCAGGTGATAAAAGGATATTTTCAGCGCACCAATAAAACCGAGATGACCAAAACAAAAACCATCGAATTCCAGGATGTTCAGTTTCCCTTTCGTGTAAAATTTAATTTAAATAAAGGCCCCGTTGATATTGAGTTTTTTGAACCCGGCGAATGGCGTATTGACATTGTTCTGATGTAAGATTTTTATTTTTCTTTTTTTGCCGTTACTTTTGCACGCCTACACATTCGCCTTTGGCGAACCAGCGGCAAAATAACTATGCCCAAAGACAATTCCATCCATTCAGTATTAATTATCGGCAGCGGCCCCATTATTATTGGCCAGGCCTGCGAATTTGATTACAGCGGCACACAAGCTGCCAGAAGCTTAAGAGAAGAAGGCGTAAAAGTCATCCTCATCAACAGCAATCCCGCCACCATTATGACCGACCCGATGATGGCCGACAGGGTTTATCTTTTACCACTTACAGTAGAAAGCATTGAACAGATTCTGGAAGAGAATCAGATTGATGCGGTGCTGCCAACAATGGGCGGCCAAACTGCTCTTAATCTATGTAAAGAAGCAGATGAATTGGGTGTGTGGGAAAAATATAATGTAAGATTAATCGGGGTAGATATTAAAGCCATTGACAAAGCAGAAGACAGAGAAAAATTCCGCCAGTGGATGATTCAAATGGGAATCAGGGTTTGCCCTGCAAGAATTGCTAATAGCTTTTTAGAAGGAAAAGAGTTTGCACAGGAAATTGGTTTTCCATTGGTGCTTCGTCCGTCTTTTACTTTGGGTGGCACAGGTGGTGGCATTGTTTTTAAGAAAGATGAACTCGATGAAGCATTGAACAGGGCATTAACCGCCAGCCCCATTCATGAAGTGCTTGTGGAAAAAGCAGTGCTTGGCTGGAAAGAATTTGAACTGGAATTGTTAAGGGATAATGCAGATAACGTTGCCATCATTTGCACAGTAGAAAATTTTGACCCTATGGGTGTACATACAGGAGATAGTATTACTGTTGCTCCTGCAATGACACTAAGTGATACAGCGTATCAAAAAATGCGTAACACTGCTATTAGTATGATGCGTAACCTTGGCAATTTTGCCGGTGGTTGCAATGTGCAGTTTGCTCTTGACCCACAAACAGAAGAATTGATTGTGGTAGAAATTAATCCAAGAGTAAGTCGCTCTTCAGCATTGGCAAGCAAAGCCACAGGTTATCCCATTGCAAAAATTGCGGCCAAGCTTGCCATTGGTTACAACCTGGATGAATTAAAAAATCAAATTACCCAAAGCACATCAGCCTATTTTGAACCGGCTTTGGATTATGTTATTGTAAAAATTCCACGATGGAATTTTGATAAATTTAAAGGAGCTGATGACACACTTGGCTTTCAAATGAAATCGGTTGGCGAAGTAATGGCCATTGGAAGAAGTTTTGCTGAAGCAATACAAAAAGCTTGTCAGAGTTTAGAGAATGAAGCCGTTGGTTTGGGTTATTATGGCCAAAGCCTGATGAAGGCAGAAGAGTTACTGGAGTATATCAAGATACCAAAGTGGGACAGGGTATTTCGTATTAAGGATGCATTGATGGCCGGAGCAAGCGTAAAGCGCATTTGCGAAAGCACAAAAATTGACCGCTGGTTTATTTACCAGATTCAAAAAATTTGCGATTGTGAAAAAGAGATTGCGAAGTATGATCTGAAAACATTGCCCGATGAACTGCTTACCAAAGCAAAATTTTTAGGCTTTAGCGATGAACAGATTGTAAGGATAATGAGAGAAGAAAATGCAGAATTAATTTATGAACGCAGAAAAGCTATGGGCTTGACAAGAGTGTTTAAAATGGTAGATACCTGTGCGGCAGAGTTTGAAGCAAAGACACCTTATTTCTATTCTACTTTTGAAAAAGCCCCCTCTAACTCCCCCCGTGGGGGAGAATTGGTTTCTAATGAGTCAAGGAGTTCCTCAAAAAGGAAGATTATTGTACTGGGCAGTGGCCCCAACAGAATTGGTCAGGGTATTGAATTTGACTATTGCTGTGTGCATGGGCTGCTGGCAATAAAAGATTGCGGTTACGAAGCCATCATGGTAAACTGCAATCCCGAAACAGTATCAACAGATTTTGACATTGCTGATAAATTATATTTTGAGCCTGTGTTTTGGGAGCATCTCTGGGAAATAGTGGAGCATGAAAAACCTTATGGCGTTATTGTGCAGCTTGGAGGACAAACAGCATTGAAGCTTGCCAAGCGCCTGCATGAAAAAGGAATAAAAATCATAGGTACTTCATTTGACAGTATGGATATTGCCGAAGACCGTGGCCGTTTCAGCGACATGCTGAAAGAGCTGGGAATTCCTTATCCCAATTACGGTACTGCTTTTAATACGGACGAAGCCATTGAAGTAGCAAGACAGGTTGGTTACCCGGTTTTAATAAGACCTAGTTATGTGCTGGGCGGACAAAGAATGCGTATTGTTATTAATGATGAGGATTTAGAGAAAGGCGTATTAAGTTTAATTAAACATTTGCCCGGCAATAAAATTTTAATTGATCATTTTCTTGACCGCTGCCAGGAAGCAGAGATAGATGCCATTTTTGATGGCGAAGATTTTCATGTAATGGGTGTGATGGAACATATTGAGCCGGCCGGCATACATAGCGGCGACAGCAACGCCGTGTTACCACAGTTTAATTTATCGCCGTTGATTGTGCACACCATGGAAGAGTATGCAGAAAAAATTGGAAGGACATTAGAAATAAAAGGCCTCATCAATATCCAGTTTGCAATAAAAGACGGAAACGTTTTTGTAATTGAAGCCAACCCAAGAGCATCAAGAACAACACCCTTTATAGCAAAGGCTTATCAAATACCTTATCTGAACATTGCCACCAAGGTTATGATGGGTGAAGCAAAACTGAAAGATTTCACCTTTGAGAAAAAACTCACCGGCTTTGCCATTAAAGAACCTGTTTTCTCTTTCAATAAATTTCCCGGAGTAAACAAAGAGCTTGGCCCCGAAATGAAAAGTACCGGCGAAGCCATCCGTTTTATTAAAGATTTGCGGGATCCTTACTTCAGGCAGTTGTATAAGGAGAGAAGTATGCATTTGAGTAAATAAGTTTTGCAGGGTGGGTCGCCCAATAAGGGCGGCTCACCCTGCAAAAAATAGGTAGAAACAGAAAGAGTTGGGGTTAAAAAATAAATAGAATCAATTCTCCCCCAGTTGCTCTTTCAGCATTGCCTGGTAAGCAGGCTTAAGGTCTTCATATATTTTTTTGGCGTCTTCATTTCCTTCTTCTGCAAGCTTTTTTATGTGCTGGTAATAAGCATTCGATTGCCGGATTACACTTTCATCCAAAGTGGCTTTCATTGCATTTATCTTTTCTGCAATTGGAGGTATTTTTTCCTTCAATTTTTCAAGCATCGCCATTTCGGCTTCCGTCAAATTGGGTTTTGAAGTTAACAGTTGCAGTCCATCCAGTAATTTATCCATTTGTTCAGTAAGTATTTGTTTTTCCTTTTCTGTTAAGCTTCTTACCGCCTTTAAATTTTCCTGGAAACGTTTTTCATCTTCCCTTATTTCATCATCATTGTATAGCATAAAATATACTTTTAAAATGAAAGTTAAAATAAAAATATATTTTTTACAATATGCAGTTTTATTTTTCTTCTTAACTTAGGCTATGCCAAAGTTTCCTGCTATACCAATCTGGAAAACATCGCCATTGCTTCGGCTGCTGCTGCCTTTTATTGCAGGCATCATTTTACAATGGTATTTAAAGATTGAATTGCCGTTTATTATATTGGCAGCTTTAAGTTTTACTGCGGCTTATCTTTCTTTTTATTTATTACCGCTTTCGATGCGTTATAAATTGCAGGCATTGCAGGGCTTGCTGCTTAATTTAATAATAATAACTGCGGGGCTTTTCATTAGCTGGCAAAAAGACGTAAGGCACAGCAATGACTGGTACGGTAATTTTTATCATGATAGTGATTACATAGTAGTACGAATTAATGAACCCCTATCAGAAAAAACAAAATCATACAAAGCAGATGTTTATGTAGAATCTATAATCAGTAATGATTCGGTAATTCCATGTAAAGGAAAATTGCTATTGTATTTTTCAAAAGATTCGGCAGCAAAACAACTGCATTACGGCGATAAAATTCTTATCAACAAAAATTTACAACGCATAAAAAACTCCGGCAATCCCGGCGCATTCAATTACGAACGCTATGCTGCTTTTCAGCAAACCTTTCACAATGTTTTTTTAAAAGATAAAGACTGGATAGTGCTGGCTGAAAAAAATGTAAACCTTTTCTGGCAGTTTATTTATACCGCAAGAGAAAGGGTTTTATCGTCACTGCAACAAAATATAAGTAGCGGAAAAGATGAATTGGGTATTGCCGAAGCCCTTCTTATTGGCTACACCAACGACCTTGATAAGGATTTGGTGCAGGCTTACAGCAATACCGGCGTTGTACATATCATTGCTATCTCGGGCATGCACCTGGCGCTTATTTATGTAATGCTGGTTTGGTTGTTTGCAAGAATTCCATTTATAAAAAAATCAAAGTGGCTTCAGGTGCTGCTGATACTAAGTTGCCTTTGGTTGTTTTCATTGCTTACTGGTGGCGCTGCATCTGTTTTACGTTCTGCAGTGATGTTTACTTTTATTACTGTTGGCAAAACATTTTTCAAACAATCCTCTGTTTACAATTCGCTGGCAGCATCGGCATTGGTCATGCTTTGTTACAATCCTTTTTATTTATGGGATGTAGGCTTTCAGTTATCCTACCTGGCTGTTGCAGGCATTGTTATTTTTCAAAAACCGATTTATAATCTTCTCTACATTAAAAATAAATGGGCAGATAAGATTTGGCAGATGGTTGCTGTAACAACTGCGGCACAGTTGCTTACTTTTCCGGTTTGCATTTATTATTTTCACCAGTTTCCTCTGTTGTTTCTAATAACCAATCTTGTTGCCGTTCCGCTTTCAACCATTATTCTTTATGCCGAAATATTTTTGGTCGCATTTTCCTGGATTCCTTTTGTTGGTTTGTATAGCGGAAAATTAACCGGTTGGTTGTTATGGGGTATGAATAAATTTATTCTATGGGTAAACAATTTTTCATTTGCTGTATGGGATAAAATACCTGCAACGGCTTTTACCACCTGGCTTTTATATGCAGTAGTAATTTTTGCAGCCGCATGGTTATTAAATAAAAACAAAGCAATGTTGCGCCTGGCCATAATTTGTTTATTTGGCTTTGTTGCAGCACATAGTTTTATCGCATGGAAAATTAAGCAACAGCAAAAAGTAATTGTTTATAATGTGCCGCAGCACCGGGCTATTGATTTTGTTAGCGGTAATAATTTTTGTTTTGTTGGCGATAGCATTTTACTGGAAGATGGCCTGCTGCAAAATTTTCATCTTAAACCCGGCAGGATTTTCCTGCAATTAAATCACCGCAAGGATTCGCTGCAATCTCTTTTTACAAAAGATAATTTTTACCAGTTTGGCGATAAAAGAGTTTTGCTGATTGATAAACCACTTGCTTTTGAAACTCCTGAGCAAAAAATAAATGTAGATATTATCATTATCTCTAAAAATCCTAAACTCTATATTCCGCAACTGGCGGAGGTTTTTAACTGTAACCAATATGTTTTTGATGCTTCTAACAGCTTGTGGAAAATTGGCAAATGGAAACAAGATTGCGATAAACTAAATTTGCCCTTTCATTCAGTTCCCGATAAAGGAGCATTCATTTTAGATTTATAACTGCTTTTCTTCCATGAACAAAAAAATTAACGCCGCACTAATCTCAGTTTTTTATAAAGATGGGCTTGAGAATATTATTAAACAGCTTCATCAGCTTGGAGTAACCATTTATTCTACTGGTGGTACACAAAAATTTATTGAAGATTTAAATGTTCCCTGCGTTCCTGTGGAATCATTAACTACTTATCCTTCTATATTAGGCGGCAGAGTAAAAACATTGCATCCTTCTGTTTTTGGCGGCATACTTGGTAAAAGAGATGATGAGCAGCATGTGAAAGAAATGAAACAATACAATATCCCTGAAATTGATTTGGTCATTGTTGACCTATACCCTTTTGAAGAGACTGTTGAAGCCGTGAGGGCTAAAATCCCCTCCACGGGAGGGGATTTAGGGGAGGCTGAAACTACTATCATTGAAAAAATTGATATTGGCGGCCCATCAATGATAAGGGGCGCTGCAAAAAATCATAAAGACGTTGTGGTAATAGCCGCAAAAAAAGATTATGCTTTGTTGGAAGAAATATTGCAAACACAAAATGGAGAAACTTCATTAGAGCAAAGAAGAACATTTGCCATAAAAGCATTTGATGTTTGCACAGGTTACGACATTGCCATCTCCAATTATTTTAACCAAACCAATTTTGATAATCCATTTGGTAAAACAAAAACTGTTTTACGCTACGGCGAAAATCCACACCAGTCTGCAGCATTTTACGGGCAGTTAGATGATTTGTTTACCCAATTAAATGGCAAGGAACTTTCTTATAATAATTTGGTGGATGTTGATGCAGCAGTGCAACTCATTTCAGAATTTAATAGTGCTTCAAATTCTCAGAGTCCAAAAGTCCCCTCCAAGGGAGGGGATTTAGGGGAGGCTGTTTTTGCAATTATAAAGCATACAAATGTTTGTGGAATTGCTGTTGCTGGTAATATTTTAGATGCCTGGAAAAAAGCACTTGCCGGCGACCCCGAAAGTGCTTTCGGCGGTGTATTAGTTTGCAATGCAGCCATTGATAAAGCAACTGCCGATGCTATCAATGAAATTTTCTTTGAGGTATTAATTGCTCCTTCTTTTAATGAAGATGCTTTGGCAGTACTAAAATCTAAAAAGAACAGGATTCTTTTAGAAAGTAAAAAATCAAAAGTAAAAAACGAGAATTCTAAAAACATCTTAAATGGTACTCTTGTACAAGATGCTGACAAGGGAAATTATACCGAATGGAAGGAAGAAGGAGGCGGGGAAACAACTGCAACCGAAAAAGAAGATTTAGTTTTCGCCAATCTTGTTTGCAAGCATTTAAAAAGTAATGCAATAGCACTTGTAAAAAATAAACAACTCATTGGCAAAGGCTGCGGGCAAACAAGCCGCATTGATTCCCTGCGCCAGGCAATTGAAAAAGCAAAGCAGTTTAATTTTGATTTAACCGGCGCTTCACTGGCAAGTGATGCCTTTTTCCCTTTTGACGATTGTGTAAAAATTGCACATGCAGCAGGCATTAGCTCATTTATTCAGCCAGGCGGTTCCATCAGAGATAAAGATTCTGTTGAATACTGTAAACAAAATAATCTTGCCATGGTTATTACAGGCATGCGGCATTTTAAACATTAAAACCCAATGACGCTTTCACAAAAAAATAAAGCAAACCTCGTTTTACTCTGGGTTTGCATTGGTTGGGGAAGCACCTGGGTGGTTTCTAAAATTGGTGTTAGCAATATGCCTGCACTGCAAATGGCATCCATTCGCCAGTTTTTAGGTGGCGTATTGCTTTGTGCTTTCTTTGTTGCAAAAAAAGTTCCGCTTCCAACAAAAAAACAGTGGCCCATTATTTTATTGATGGCGTTGTTAAATTTTGTGTTAAGCAACGGCCTTAGTACCTGGGGCGTAAAATTCATTTCTCCCGGCCTTGGTGCCATACTTGGTGCCATCTTTCCGCTGTGGCTTGTTATCATTTATTTTTTTCGTGGCCGAAAAGTAAAGGCAATAGCCATTGCCGGAATGTTGGTTGGCTTTGGCGGCGTTTGCATCATATTCTACGATCACCTTAAAGATTTTGGAAACAGCAATTTTCAGTTTGGTATTATCATCTCAATCATTGCCACCATCACATGGGCCTTTGGCGCTATGTACACACAGGAACATGTGTTTGGTTTCAACCCTTATTTTGGTTTGGGTATACAAATGTTTATTTCCGGTATCGTGTTGTTTTTCATTTCTTATTTCAGCGGCCAGTTTATTTCAATCAAAGAAATTCCTTTACCATCATGGTGGTCTATTGCTTACCTGGTTATATTGGGCTCGGTGGTTACCTTTTCTGCTTATATATATGTACTCAAGCACCTGCCCATGGAAATTGCATCTGTCTATGCTTACATGAACCCGGTGTTCGCCATTCTTATCAGTCATTTTATTTTCCCTGATAAAATTACATTCAACCTTATTGTCGGTGGTATCATTACTTTGGGCGGTGTGTATTTGGTAAACAGGAGTATCAGGAAATAACGGGCATATTCTTCTGCTTTCAGTTATAATTTTTGTAAATTTGATACATGAACTGGAAACAATACATTGTATCAGACAAAGATGTTTTATCAGGCAAGCCAATAATAATCAACACCAGGCTTTCCGTTGAATTTATACTAGAAAGGCTTGCCAGCGGCTGGACAGAAAAGATGTTACTGGAAAATTATCCCACTCTTAAAATAGAATCATTACAGGCAGTGTTTGCTTATGCACACGATTGTTTAAAAGATGGATTGCTGTATGATAAAAACCTTGTTGCCTGATGAAATTTCTTGCAGATGAAAACTTTCCTTTGGCAAGTATTAACTTACTCCTTCGTAACAATATTGATGTCCGGCAGACCGCTTTGCTTTTTTCAGGCAAGCCGGACACTTTTATTTTACAGGAAGCAACAGAACAAAATGAAATCATTCTCACATTTGATAAAGATTTTGGAGAATTGATTTTTAAAAAATTATTATTTGGAGTGCAGGCAGTTGTTCTTTTCAGGCTTACAGATTTTTTGCCAGAAACACCTGGCAACATTATCCTGGATATACTGATGACCAGCCAACCAACACTCACAGGATATTTAACTGTGATAGATGAAAATAAAATCAGGCAGAAACGTATAAAATAATTATGCCCTTTCGCAAAATAATCAACGACCCCGTTTATGGCTTTATCACCATTGATGACGAACTGATTTACCAAATCGTTGCTCATCCATATTTTCAGCGGCTGCGCCGTATTCACCAGATGGCAATGGCGCATTTGGTTTACCCTGGTGCAGTGCACACAAGGCTGCATCATGCACTCGGCGCTTATCATTTAATAGGTAATGCCATTAATGAATTAAAAAGTAAAGGAACTGAGATAACAAAAGAAGAAGAACAGGCTGCAAAAATTGCTATTCTTTTACACGACATTGGCCACGGCCCTTTTAGCCATGCATTGGAGAATGTGTTAATAGAAGGAATGCACCATGAAGAAATTTCTTTATTGCTGATGAAAGAATTAAACAAGCAATTTGAAGGAAAACTGCAAATGGCGCTGGATATTTTTACCGGCACTTATCCAAAAAAATATTTAACACAACTCATCAGCGGGCAATTAGATGTTGACCGTATGGATTATTTATCAAGAGACAGTTTTTTTACCGGCGTCAGCGAAGGTGTAATAGGCTACGACCGCATTTTAAAAATGCTTACCGTTCACAATGGCGAACTGATGGTAGAAGAAAAAGGAATTTATTCGGTAGAAAAATTTTTGCTGTCACGCAGGCTGATGTACTGGCAGGTTTACTTACACAAAACTGTATTAAGCGCCGAGCAAATGCTGCAACGCATCATTAAAAGAGCCAAGCATATAAAAGCCAGCACACAATCGCCGCTTAATAAATTTATAAACGAACCAATTAACACAGTTACATTAGAAGAGTTTTGCAACCTGGACGATTACGATGTGTTAACCGTAATTAAAGAATGGAGCAACCATCCCGATAAAGTATTATCAACCTTGTGCAAAGGCATTATTAACCGTCTGTTATTGAAGGTTAAATATTTTGCCCAGCCCATTGATAAGGATTTACTGAAAGCAAAAACTGCCGAAGCCTGCGCTGCAATGAATATTAATGAAGAAGAAGCCGGATGGCTTGTTTTTACCGGCGAAGCCGTAAGCAGTACTTACAATTTTGAGGATGAACATATACATATATTATTTAAGGATGGAACAGTAAAAGACATATCAGAAGTGGACAATGCCATAATAAATCAAAATTTTAGCGGCAAGGTTAAAAAATATTACATTTGTTATATCAGGTCATAGGTAATAGTTAATTACCCCGGCCCTGGTTTTTGTACATTAAACAACATTATGCAATTTTCGGCAGCACAAATAGCGATGATAATTGGCGGAACCATTGAAGGTAATGCCGAAGCTGCTGTAACTTCTTTTGGAAAAATAGAAGAAGCGCAGGCCGGGCAACTGGCTTTTTTGGCAAACCCTAAGTACGAAGAATATTTATACAGCACAGGGGCATCTGTAATTATTATTAACGACGGGCAGGAACTGAAACAGCCTGTTGCCGCTACATTAATCAAAGTGCCCGATGCTTATTCGGCCTTTGCCGCTTTGCTTGATAAATATCAGCAAATTGCAACACAGCAATTAACAGGCATTCAGCAACCTGCCTATATTGATGCCACTGCAAAAATTGGCAACAATGTTTTTATCGGCGCTTTTGCATACCTCGGCGAAAAAGTTGTTATTGCAGATGGTGCAAAAATTTTCCCAAACGTTTTTTTAGGCAACAATGTGGTGATTGGTGAAAATTCCATCCTGCATCCCGGCGTAAAAATTTATCATGACTGTGTAATAGGCAAAGATGTAACCATTCATGCAGGCACTGTTATAGGCAGTGATGGTTTTGGTTTTGCACCACAGCCCGATGGAACATTTAAAAAAGTGCCGCAAATTGGCAATGTAGTTATTGAAGATTGCGTAGAGATTGGTGCCAATGCAACAATTGACAGGGCAACCATTGGAAGCACTTTAATAAAAGCCGGGGCAAAATTAGATAACCTGCTGCAGATTGCTCATAATGTTGAAGTAGGCAACAATTCTGTAATAGCCGCCCAGGCCGGAATAAGCGGAAGTACAAAAATTGGCAATGGTGTTATGATTGGTGGGCAGGCCGGAATTGTTGGCCACATTCAAATCGCCGATGGTACAAAAATAAATGCTCAAAGCGGCGTAAGCAAGTCAATAAAAACCCCCAACAGTGCTGTTACCGGCTCTCCGGCATTTGAATACACCGCTGCATTAAGAAGCCAGGCTTCTACCCGAAACCTTCCTCAATTAGAAAAACGGGTGAAAGAACTGGAAATGATGATGCAGGAACTGAGAGAAAAATTATTAAAAAAAGTTTCGCAGTAAAATCAACTTTTTTATTTTTTTACAATCTTGCCAACAAATTTTTTAATGGAAAAATTGTAAACTGTGCTGTGAAAATTATTAAAACATACTTCCTTTTCCTTTTCCTTTTTAGCCTAAAAGGAACTGCCCAGTTTATTACCATCAGTGGAACAATAATGGATGCTCACACAAAAGAACCTGTGAGTTATGCTTCTGTTTATTTTTCAAAAAGCGGCAATGGTGTCACATCCGACAGCGCAGGAAATTTTACCCTGCGACTTTTTAATAAAGAGTCAGATACTTTGATGGTAAGCTTTGTAGGTTATGAGCTTTTCAAAATTCAGGTTTCATCTTTAGATAACAACAGGCCGCTAACGCTGCAATTGCAAAGGGGTACTTCAAAAGATAACGCAACTGTAAGAACAAAAATAAACAAGGGGCTTTTTCTCTGGAAAAAAATAATGGCCAAAAAGCCATTCTATAATCGTTATGGGTTTAACAATTTTGGTTATGAGGCATACAACAAGCTGGAAGTAGATATAAAAAACTTTAAGCCCGCCAGGCTGAGAAAAAATTTTATTTTAAAACCTTTTGATTTTGTTTTTGATAATATTGACAGCACTTCGGAAAAAGATCCGTTTTTGCCGGCCTACCTTATAGAAAGCCTGAGTGATTATATGTATCAAAGCAATCCTAAAAAATATTATGAATACATCAAAGCCACCAACACCAAGGGGTTTAAAAACGAAAGCATCAGCAAACTGGCAGGTGTAATGAACCAGAACGTAAACATCTACGGCAATTTTATTAATGTAATGGACAAGGATTTTGTGAGTCCGCTGAACGATAATGCAGATGCTTATTACAATTTTTCTGTGCCCGACACACAAATGCTGAATGGCAATAAATTGCTTCATTTTGTTTTTTCGCCAAAGCATGCAGGGCAAAATACTTTTGAAGGGGATGCATGGGTGTTTGCAAAAACTTACCAGCTTCAAAAAATTACTTTGTACTTAGGCAAAGGCGCCAATATAAATTATATTGACCGCATTAGTGTTTTCCAGGAGTTTGTGCCCACCAATGATTCAATATGGTTTTTGAAAAGGGATAAATTTTTTGCAGACTTTACTATGTTTGGCAAAAAATCGCTGTCGCTCATTGGAAGAAAAACCACCAGTTATAAAAATGTATTGGTAAACAATGATTCTATTGAAACTCATTTTCAGCAGCAAAAAATACAGGAACTTGTTATTACCTCCCCCGATATAAATAACAACAGCAACGAAAAGTGGGACAGCCTCCGCTTTGAACCCCTTTCAAAAAATGAACAGGCAATTTATACAACATTAGATAAGCTGCTGGTAATGCCTAAGTTTCAAAAATTGCAAAATACTATTAGCTTTATTGGCAGCGGATACAAAAACATAGGTAATTACGAAATTGGTCCATGGTTTAACTGGATTAGTAGCAATAGCTGGGAAGGAACAAGGTTCAGATGGGATTTGGGAACTAACACAGGGTTTAATAAAAAAATGTATTTCCACAGTTACCTTGCTTATGGCACAAAAGATAAAAAAATAAAGGGCAAAATAGAAGGTTACTGGATTGTAAATAAAAAACCCAACTGGACAAGGCTGCATCTTTCTTACACCAATGATATTGACAACGGCATAAGCAATTACAATGAAGTAAGCCAGGATAATATATTTTCGCTGGCCATCCGAAAACCCAACATCACCCGAAAATTTATACAAATAAGAGAAATAGTTACCGAAGCCTTTAAAGAATGGGGCAAAGGCTTTTCTACCGAATTGTTTATAGCACACCGTAAATATTATCCATTAAAAAGCCTGCCACCACTTTCTAATTTTGATGTTAAGTCCGGCGAACCCCTGCTTAATTTTGAAATTGCTTTAAAAATCCGGTTTGCTTACTTAGAACAGTTTGTTCAGTCAAACTATTTCAGATACACACTCGGCAGCAGATACCCGGCAATTGAATTTGTTGCCGTTAAAGCTTTATCAAAAGTGATTAAAAGTTCCTATGACTATGTTAAGCTTGGGGGTTCGGTAAGTGATTACATGAAAATATCGCCCTTTGGCAGCATCAGTTATAAACTATACGGCGGAAAAATATTTGGCACATTGCCTTATACATATTTGCAAATTCCTTCGGGCAATGATTTGTATTACTACAGCAAAAACTCCCTTAACCTGATGACAAGGTTTGAATATTTAAACGATGCCTATGCCGGGTTAAATATTGAACACGCCTTTGGCTCGGGGCTGTTTCGTTTTGTGCCCATCACCCGTAAATTAAAATGGCGGCAATTTTGGACCGCTAAATTTTTCTATGGCACATTGAGCGACAGCAACCGCAAACTGAATAACAGCCCCACTGTTTATTTTAAAACATTAGATGGTAAAATTTATTCAGAACTGGGAACGGGTATTGATAATATTTTTAAAGTTTTTCGCCTCGATTTTGTGTGGCGCATTTTACCAACCCCATTGCCAGCAATCAAAACAAGTAAGTTTGGAGTGTTTGGAAGCTTCCAGTTTCAGTTTTAAAAAAATAAATAAGATATATTTCAACAAGTTCTCCTGCAGGTCATTGAAGCAAGCTTTATTTTTCCGTTGATATTTTTATTAATTATCCTGTTATCCGTTTTTTAGGTTAATGGGATACTTTTCATATTTTTGCCCCTATTTATGAACAGTAACGAACAACATTTTCAACATACTATTAAGGAAGAGCTTATTATATCTGGCGCCGGTATTCACACTGGCAAAGCAGTAACAATGAAGTTAAAACCTGCTGAACCAAATACAGGTATTAATTTTCAGAGAATAGACCTTGAGGATAAAACAGTGGTAAAAGCCGATGTTGACAACGTTATTGAAACTAACCGCAGCACTACGATTGAAGTGAGGGGCGCCAGAGTAAGTACCATTGAGCACCTGATGGCAGCGTTGGTGGGAATGCAGATTGACAATGTTTTAATAGAAATTGATGGCGAAGAAGTACCGATACTGGATGGCAGCTCCGAACCTTTTGTGATAGCCCTGGAAAAAACAGGCACCGTAAAACAGGATGCCCCCAAAATTTACTACGAAATTCAGCAAAATATAACTTTTGTTGATGAAGACAAGAAAGTGGAAATGGTAGCGTTGCCATACAATGATTACCGCATTAATACGCTTATAGATTTTAATTCGCCGGTGCTGGGTACTCAACACGCCGATTTAAAAAACATTTCAGATTTTAATGACCAAATTGCTTCCAGCCGTACTTTTTGTTTTTTTCACGAGCTGGAAGTTTTACTGGCAAATAACCTTATAAAAGGTGGCGATATTAATAATGCCATTGTAGTTGTTGACAAACCCGTTACCGACGATCAGGTGCAGCGTATTTCCAAAGTGTTTAATAAAACCGATGTTAAAGTAAGTGAAGAGGGGATTTTAAACAATCTTAAACTCCGTTTTCCCAACGAGCCTGCAAGGCATAAGCTGCTGGATGTTGTGGGAGATCTTGCTTTGGTAGGCTATCCTTTTAAAGCACATATTATTGCAAACCGGCCGGGGCATTCATCCAATGTAAAGTTTGCAAGAAAAATAAAAGAGCACATAAAAAAAATAAAAAACCGTCAGGATATTCCAAAGTACGATGCTTCCAAAACTCCTTTGCTTGATATACATGCAATAGAAAGAACACTGCCGCACAGGTATCCTTTTTTACTCGTTGATAAAGTGATGGAGCTTACCGACAAATATGTAATCGCCATTAAAAACGTAACATATAACGAACCTTTTTTTCAGGGACACTTTCCCGGCAACTGTGTAATGCCAGGTGTGCTGCAGGTGGAAGCACTTGCACAGGCCGGGGGTTTTCTTGCCATACCAAGAGATACAGAGGATAAGTACGACACCTATTTTTTAAAAATAGAAAATTGTAAATTTAAACAAAAAGTAGTTCCCGGCGACACACTTATTTTAAAAATGGAGTTACTAAATCCTATCAGAAGAGGAATTTGCGAAATGAAAGGAACTATATTTATAGGCGATAAACTTGTAACCGAAGCAGTACTGGTTGCCCAAATTGTTAAAAGAGCAAAAGCATGATTAGTCCCTTAGCACATATAAGCCCCGATGTTCTGATAGGTAATAATGTAACAGTAGATGCATTTGCAGTAATTCATGACGGTGTAACTATTGGCGACGATACGCATGTGATGTCGAATGCTGTGATAATGACCGGAACAAAAATTGGGAAAGGCTGTCTTATTTTTCCCGGTGCTGTTTTGGGTGCCATACCCCAGGATTTAAAATTTGTAGGAGAAAAAACCACTGTTGAAATAGGCGATAACACAACAATAAGAGAAGGTGTAACCATTAACCGTGGCACAAAAGACCGCTGGAAAACAGTGATAGGAAACAATTGCCTGCTGATGGCCTATGCACACGTGGCGCATGATTGTGTGTTAGGGAACAACGTAATTCTTGCCAATGCTGTACAGTTGGCCGGCCATGTTGAGGTAGGCGATTTTGCAATTATTGGCGGGCTTGCAGGTGCTCCGCAGTTTACAAGAATTGGCGCCCACACATATATAGCAGGTCATACTGTAATACGCAAAGATGTTCCTCCGTTTATTAAAGCTGGCCGCATTCCATTAAGTTATGTTGGCGTAAATTCTGTTGGTTTGCAGCGCAGAGGTTTCAGCAAAGAAACCATCAATGAAATTCTGGAGATATACCGCAATATTTACAACAAAGGTTTGAACACTTCTCAGGCGCTTGATTTTGTTGAGCAAAACCTTCCTGCATCTTCTGAAAAAGAAGAGATACTTTCTTTTATTAAAGCAAGCAAGCGGGGCATTATCAAGCTTTTTAGCAAAGATGAAGCTGATGAAGATTAGTTTGCAAAACGTAGGCAAACGCTTTAACAGGGAGTGGATTTTCCGCAACCTTAATTTTCAATTTGATGCCGGTAAAAGTTATGCAATTACCGGAGCCAACGGCTCGGGCAAATCAACCTTGCTGCAGGTAATAGCCGGTTCACTTACTTACAACGAAGGAAATATTCAATTCTCAAAGCTCAATGTTCAATGCTCAAATGAGGGCCATTACCGGCATATTTCAATTGCAGGACCTTACCAGGAATTGATTGAAGAAATGACAGCTATTGAAATGCTTAACTTTCATACACAGTTTAAATCACTTATTTTACCGGCAACAGAAATTTTAAAAATTGTTGGGTTGGCAAATGCAGCCGAAAAACAAATTCGCTATTTCAGCAGCGGTATGAAACAGCGCTTAAAACTGGCGCAGGCTTTTTTTTCAGATACGACAGTCCTGTTATTGGATGAACCCACAACCAACCTTGATGAAGCTGGTGTTGCACTGTATCACCATCTTATCAATAATTATTCAAAAGAAAGGCTGGTAATTGTAAGCAGCAATGATAAGCAGGAGTATAATTTTTGTGATGAGGTGATTGAGATTGGGAAGTATAAATAACTATAAACCATTGCAATTTTAATTTATCTCTTACTTGCTATCAGCAAATTCAAATCAAAGTTTCCCAGGTATCTCAAATCCTATCCCATCATAAATTACTGTGACAGGCAATTCAAATCCCAGCCTGTCAAATTCTATGGTTTCATTTATTGTTTCAAAGGTTTGGTATTTCCAAATTTGTGTATTATCAATGCGGCTGTACACTTCTACCATTATTTCTTTTTGAGAAACCAGCACATAGTAATTAAGGCTTTCAATCCGCTTGTAGTATTTAAGTTTTACTTCTTTATCATACAGTGCTGTTGATTCGGAAAGTACTTCAAAAACTATAGAAGGATTTTTAACAAAAAGGGCATCGCCTTTTACATCATCATTGCAGGTGTAAGTTAAATCCGGATAAACATAAAATTCATCTTTTTCAATTTCCAATTTCATTCCATCTATAAATATATCGCAACCTGTTTTCTTTTTTTGTTTTAAAGCAGCTCCAATATTTAGAACGATATTATTATGATTCTTAGTTCCTCCTGCCAT
>JANNAM010000162.1:0-1917 GCA_031384415.1 Bacteroidota bacterium | reverse complement strand
TAAATGACAGCACAGGAGGTTTTTTTACGCCCTATAAAAATCCAAAATTGTGTGACGGGCCTGCAGGTGAATATCTTACCGACAGGTTGACCAATGAGTGCCTTCAGTTTATTGAGAACAATAAAGAAACTCCATTCTTTTTAATGTATTCACTGTACGCTGTGCATAATCCATTGCAGGCACCGGCAGCATTGATAAAAAAATATGAAGCTAAGCAAAAGCAACTCGGCATTCAAAACAAAGACCGGTTTGCTAAAGATGAAGATTGGATGAAACATGAAAATGGATGGAAAAGAAGACTGATACAGGACAATCCTGTGTATGCAGCCATGATGGAAAATATGGATTGGAATATTGGAAGAATGTTAGACAAATTGAAGCTACTGAATATTGACGAAAATACATTGGTGATCTTCACTTCTGATAATGGCGGACTTAGTACTGCAGAAGGTAGTCCTACAACAAATGGGCCTTTACGGGGGGGCAAAGGTTGGTTATATGAAGGAGGTATTCGTGTGCCGCTGATCATGTACTGGAAAGGAAAAATAACCGCCGGAACAACTTCAGATTTACCGGTAACTACAGCTGATTTATTTCCCACTATTGCCCGGGCAATTGATGTAAATTATAAAAAAGATAAAAGCATTGATGGCGAAAATATTTTTCAGTTGCTGGCAAAACCAAAGGCATTTCAAAATAGAAAACTGTTCTGGCATTATCCGCATTACAGTAACCAGGGCGGCAAACCATGCTCAGCAATTCGTGAGGGAAATTATAAACTCATATATAATTATGAAGACGAAAGTGTTGAACTATACGATGTAGTAAAAGATATAAGTGAAAAGAATAACATCGCAAATACCCACAGCCAGCTCGTTAAAAAAATGAATGAAAATTTGTTTGCCTGGCTAAAAGAGAACGCAGCGCTTTACCCTAATAAAAATCCCAATTATCGGCCAGGTAATCCTAAGCAATCTAAAGGTCAGGACGAATAAATGCTTGCGTCATGGCGCTACGATAAATTCACCATAGCTTTGTTATCAAATTGATCAACATCTATTTATATAATTAGTATTGCTGAATTAAATATTTTTTGAAGAGAAGCTTGCCTGTTTTGAATGCATTTAGCTAAAACCGATTGAACTGTATACACCGCTTTTTTGAAGCGTTTACATGCCTTGCCTTTTAATTTTATTCATTTACTTCGTCTTTGAATTTCTGAATCAAACTAAAACTAAAACGATGCTTTTGCTAAAAAGAAAACTGCTCCCGAGCTTTGGCTTATTTTGTTTTTTCCTCTTAACCAGCCTTCTGGCATTTTCACAATCTGTTACTGTTAAAGGGACCGTTGTTAATGCAACTGACAATACGCCCATGGCAGGTGTATCAGTTATGGAACAAGGTTCAAAAAAGGGAACCACCACCGACCAAAAAGGTTTTTTTAGCCTGGTTGTATCCGGCAAAAAACCGGTACTGGTTTTTAATAGTGTAGGGTTTCAGGCCTATACCATAAAATGGGATGGATTATCTGCTATTGCCGTAAAGTTGGAGCCTGCTGTATCCACATTGCAGGATGTGGTAGTAGTTGGTTATGGCACTCAAAAGAGAATTAATCAAACCGGTGCTACCCAAACCATAAAAATAGATGATGCGGTAAACCAGCCGGTTACCAATGCGGGACAACTAATGGCTGGTAAATTTTCGGGTGTACAAATTACACAGGGAAATGGATTACCAGGTGCTGATGCAAGCAGTATTGTAATACGTGGTGTGGGCACATTTGGCTCTACAAACCCATTGGTAGTTATTGATAACATTCAATATATAGGTCTGGAAGTATTCAATAATCTGGCTCCTGCAGATATTGAAAGCATTTCAGTTTTAAAAGATGCATCGGCCAGTGCAATTTATGGAGCC
>JANNAM010000121.1:0-2579 GCA_031384415.1 Bacteroidota bacterium | reverse complement strand
TGTAAGGGTAAGGGTTTTTCATCAGGGCTTTTACATTAAAACCTAATTTTTTCCAATACACAATTGATGAAACCAATTCGGCAACAGGCTGTGCAAATTCGCCAAATGCGCCACATTGTTTATTGGGATACTTTTCTGCATCATTATAATCAGCAGGTTTTAAGTCCATCAGTGTAATGCCTGTTGGCTTTGTAAATCCGCCCAGGTTGTTAGATAGTACAATGTTGAACCCATCAGGTGTTTTAATGTAAAACCTTTTAATAGCATCGCCAGGTTTTGGTTTTTGTGCAAACTCAATACTGTCTTTCTCTAACGCTTCCACCACTTTCTCCACATCTGCCGAATAATAAGTAAGCCCGATGTAAGGTGTGGCATCTTTCCGCATCATAATCAGCAGGCTGCCATCGCTCATCTGTGCCCAGGGCACAGGAAAAGTATTGGAGGCAATTTTTGCAAAGCCCAATTTTTCATAGATCGCAGCAGAAGAATCCAGGTCCGGTGTGGTGATGTACACACAGGCTACATCGCCGAGTTTCGACTGGGCATGTGCTGCTGTGCAAAATAAAAAGGAACTGAGGAAGAATATAAGTATGCGGTTCATAAAAACTTTTTAATTGGTAACTGCACTTTGTTTTTTCTTAAAGAAACGAAATATTATTTGAAAACAAAAGCGGCGTGCCTGCAGGATAACTAAACCAGTATAAATCCTTTACTTTATGGCTTCAATGTTACCTGATGCTTAAAAAAATTTTAACCAGCCCATCTTTTCTTTTTTTGTTAGCAGGCAATGTTTACTGTATATGGTATTACGAAAACCACCCAGGTGCATTCGCCACTGTGGTTTGGATTTACTGGTTCCAGAGCATTATTATTGGCCTATTTAATTTTTTGGATCTTTTGACAATCAAAAACTTTGATACTGGTAATTTTAAAATGAATGACCAGCCGGTAACTGCTGTAAACAAGGGCTGTGCTGCCTGGTTCTTTCTTGTGCATTTTGGTTTTTTCCATTTGGGGTATGCTATTTTTTTACTGATCAGGCTGGATCTTTCTTCTGTAAATAAAATGGTGCTGCTTATTGGCATTGCCACTTTTTTCCTGGAGGCTGTTATTAATTTTCGCAGGCAAAAGCAAATAGAAAAAACCGAAACAGTTAACCTGGGCACTTTGTTCTTTTTGCCTTACCTCCGCATTGTGCCCATGCACCTGATGATACTGCTGCCTGCTTTTTTGGGATGGAAACCTTCTTTGCTTTTCCTGGTGTTAAAAATGGGAGCAGATGTTTTATCTTTTTTGCTGTACCAGCATTTGTACAGCAGGAATAAGATTACTAATAACTAAATGCCCCGAAAGTTTTTTCTATCAAAGGGTTTTGGATTTGTATAAGAATTGCATGATTGCTTTTCAATAGCACCGCCCTTAAGGGCGGTGAAGGAAATAAAATGTTGTATTTCGGCTTTAGCCCAAATTATTTCTTTTGGCTAAAGCCAGGAATACAAAAGCTCTTAATTTACCGCCCTGAAGGGCAATGCAATTAATGGGAGTTTAAATTTTAAAGAGCAGTTGTGGTTTTGCAGGATGAATACCTGCGGGGGTGAAGAAAGCGATTAATAAAATTGATGTTGTATTATAGTTGATACATCGTTGGTCAATAAGACACAACGATGGCGAAGATTGACGGGAAGATTGAAGCGAAACACCAACAGCGGCGGAGTCGTAGTTAGTTCGTAATCTCAACCCCATATCGTATTGCCGCTTCAAGTATATCAACATTTATATCTTTTATAGTTTTGAACTTAATGCAATATCCGGTCACGCTTGCCTTACCAAGTTTTTTTCCAAACGTTTGGGCTAAGTATGTTTTATCTTTAATACCCATGATATATACAGAGATTCCGGTGGTGTTTGCGCTCAAACCAATTTGATAAAACTCTCTGGTTGTTCCGTCAGCATATTTTATGGTGTACAATCCATATCCTATATTAGGATTAGCAACAATTTTACCTTTATCATCTCTGCCGTCTAAGAACCATAATTTACCTTTTGGTAACACTTGATGTATGTGCTGATGCAACGCTTGCATGTCACTGCTTTTTGGTTCAGGTTGGCTTGCAATATACTTTTTGATTTGATCTTGTACGTTCATGTAAATATAGAATTACAGGTTGCTTACTTAGCCTTTTCATCCCGATAATTATCGGGACATTTTCTTTTTATTCTTGTTGCGATAATTCCGATTGCTATCAAGATGCCAGGAGATCTTCCAGGTTTTTCAATGTCATCGTAAATCCTTCTTTGAAGCCCATTTCAATCATTTTCTCCATTCGCTCAAGAGATTCATTATAAATAGTAATACTCACTTTTGTTCTGCCGTTTTGTTCGTTGAAAGTCAGGTCCCATTCAGAACCCGGCAGCTGGGGGTTTTCATTTTCGTCTGCGAAAGCATTCAGGAATTTGAAATTGGTTTTCGGACTGATGGAAGTATATTTCTGAACAGACCAATGCTCTTGTCCTTCCGGGCTTACCATAGCATAAAACCTTCGTCCGCCAACTTCAAAATTCATCACTTTTGTTTTTGA
>JANNAM010000061.1:0-15349 GCA_031384415.1 Bacteroidota bacterium | reverse complement strand
TGCACCTTCAACAGCCCAGTAGCCTTGTAATTTATTTGCATTAACTGCTATGGTAGAATCTTTTACTTTAAAAGAAGACAGGTAAGTATTGTAACCAATGAAAGAAGCTACTGTAGCATCAATCTTTTGCCCGGATGCGCTGATGTAAACATTGTAATTCTGATAAGCCAGCGAAACCCTTAGCCAGTTGTATGTTCCTGCAGTAAAATTTTTTATTGGTATACTTAAAAATGCTTTGCCATCGCCTGCAAAATTTGATTTGCTGAAATCAATGGCAGTTGCACCACCCACTGATGTTTCGGGTGCATGATATAAAACTGCACCAGCACCCAATAATGTGGTAGCAGAAGGAGCCAGTTCTACGTAATGGCAGCTCATGAGGTTGAATCTTGGGTTTTGCCCTGCATGGCCTGCTGCCATTACAGACGGCTGGCCAAGTCCATTGAGCCTTGCCTGTGTGGAATCGAATTTAAAAATGAAGTTGACTTTTACTTCGCCTTTGCTGCTGTCTTTTTTGCAGGATTGAAATGCGATTGCAGCAACTGCAATTAATAAAACGGATTGAAATTTCATGTTGGTTGATTTTGTAGCCACTAATTATGCGAATTACACCAATTACACTAATTCGTGGCTAAGTTAAACGTTTGGTTGACTGCTTTATTTTTCAATTACAATGCCTCTATTACCTGCACAAGGTTTTTTACCATTTCTTTAGTAATATCTAAATGCGTTACCATCCTCACTTGTGTGGGTGAAATAGGAAGGCACAAAATATTATCTTCTTTTAACCTGCTGCAAAATGTTTTGGGGGTAAATGAACCCTTCACTTCAAAAATAAGTATATTGGTTTCTACCGGCATGAAACTTCCAATAAACTCTTTTTTACTTAAAGCTGCCGCTATTTGCTTTGCATGGTCATGGTCTTCCTGAAGCCGCAGGATATTATTTTGCAGGGCATAAATGCCGGCTGCAGCCATAAAACCTGCCTGCCGCATGCCACCACCAAAAACCTTGCGAACCCTTCTTGCTTTTTTGATAAAATCCTTTTTTCCCAGCAACAAACTACCAACCGGAGTGCCCAGTCCTTTACTAAGGCAAATTGAAATACTGTCAAATATTTCACCGTATTGTTTGGTAGTTTCTCCCTTAGCCACAAGGGCATTCCATAGCCTGGCACCATCTAAATGAAAAGCTAAGTTATTTTGTAAGCAAATTGCTTTAATGCCTTCTGTTTCAGCAAAATCATAGCAGCTTCCACCGCCACGATTGGCTGTGTTTTCAAGACTTACCAATTTACTTTTGGGCTTGTGTACATCATCGGGATTGATGGCTTCTAAAACCTGTTGGGCTGTTATTCTTCCCCTTTCTCCATCCAGCAATTTTACTGAACACCCGCTGTTGAAGGCAATGCCGCCGCCTTCGTATTGATAGACATGGCTCATCTTATCACAAATCACATCATCGCCGGGTTCCGTATGGCACTTGATGGCAATTTGATTGGTCATGGTGCCGCTGGGGCAAAAAATGGCAGCTTCCATTCCAAACATATCGGCCGACATGGCTTCCAGTTCATTTACCGAAGGGTCTTCGCCAAAAACATCATCGCCAACGGAGGCTTTAAACATTGCTTCCAGCATTGCCGGGCCAGGTTTTGTAAATGTATCGGAGCGTAAATCGGTTATCATAAAGCCAAAGATAAGTTACCAGTATCAAGCTGCAAGGCACAAGCTTTAAAACCTGAAAAACAGGTATTTTTTTCAAAGATTATCCCTGTTCATGGGGTTTCTATCCCCAAATGCCACAGTTATCCACCATTTGGAGCCTATTTTCTCAAATCGTTATGAAATGCAAGATTCTCAACGTACCTTTGCAAACAATTTTGGTGGAAAATGCTGTTTTTAACCTTTCTTCTGCAACTTTTTCACAACATTAGGGGTCTTATAAGTGTTATAAGGTTACAATATTCTGAATTTAATACAAGAAAATGAGGCAATTAAAGATCGCAACGCAAATTACCAACCGTGACAGTCAGGCGGTTGAGAAATATTTGCAGGAAATTTCGAAAATCTCTATGATCACTCCTGAAGAGGAAACCATTTTGGCCCAAAAGATCAAAATGGGTGACCAGAGAGCATTGGACAAATTGGTGCAGGCCAACTTACGTTTTGTGGTATCGGTGGCTAAACAATACCAGCACCAGGGCCTTTCGCTTAGCGATTTGATTAACGAGGGCAACCTCGGATTGATTAAAGCGGCACAACGCTTTGATGAAACAAAAGGTTTCAAATTTATTTCTTACGCTGTGTGGTGGATTCGCCAGTCTATACTGCAGGCGTTGGCAGAGCAGGGCAGATTAGTCCGCTTGCCTCAAAACAAAATTGGCACTTACAACAAGGCTAACAAAGCTTACATGGCTTTTGAACAGGAACATGAGAGAGAGTCAAGTACCGAAGAGTTAGCCGAATTACTGGAGATGAGTGAAACGGAAATCAACAACATCTTTCAAAGCAACACCCGTCATACTTCCCTTGATGCACCCGTGCATGAAGCTGAAGATGTAGCCATGGGCGATTTGCTGCAGGGTGGAAGCGATACCGACGAAGATGTAATGCACGATTCATTGAAAAATGAGATACGCAGGGTATTAAAATCATTAAGCCCACGGGAAGCCGAAATTGTGAATGCTTACTTTGGCCTTGACGGTGAAAACGGTGTATCTATTGAACAAATCGGACAGAAGTACGATTTGACAAAAGAACGCATCCGCCAGATTAAGGAAAGAGCCATCAAGCGTTTGCAGAAAGCAAGGTACAGTGGTGCATTAAAAGCCTATTTGGGTTAATATTATTTTGATGGGTTATCAGGATAAAGGTCCTTCCGGTTTTTTGCCGGGAGGATTTTTTGTTTTTTACCACAGATTGGTTACACAGAAAACACAAATATTTTTTCTCTACAATTTTCTGAGTAACTCTAAAGCCAACTTCCAAACTTTTGATACTGGTTATTGTTATAATTTTACATTATGAAAACATTGATTTTTATTCTTTGCACAGCAATCATTTTCTCCTCCTGCGAAAAGAACATCAGCTTCAATTTAAAGAATGCCGATGATGCACTGGTAGTGGATGCACAAATAGAAAATGATCAGTACCCAACCGTAATACTTACAAAAAGCATGGATTATTTTGGTAAAATTTCGCCTCAAATATTGGCCAGTTCTTTTGTACACAATGCTGATGTAAAAATTTCGAACGGAACTGTTACTCATACGCTCAAGGAATATTCTTTTTCATTGGGAGGCGGATATACAGGTTATGTTTATTCGGTTGATATTACCAGTCCGGCAACGGCATTTAAAGGTCAGTTTAACAAGCAATACAGTTTAAATATAATTGCCGATGGCAAACCATACACAGCAATAACTACAATTCCACTGCTTACAAAATTTCCCGATTCGGTTTGGTTTAAACCTGCGCCGTTGAATCCCGATACCAATAAAAGAGTAATGATGGTTCACACAACCGACCCGCCGGGGTTTGGAAATTACATCAGGTATTTTACCCAAAAAAACAGCGAGGGTTTTTTACCAGGAGAAAACTCGGTGTTTGATGATAAGATAATTGACGGCACCACTTACAGCGTTCAGGTTGACCCCGGGATTGACAGGAACAATCCGGTAAAATCCGACAGTAATTTTTTTCAACGGGGCGATACAGTTACGCTTAAAATCTGCAATATTGATAAAGCCACTTACACTTTTTGGAACACCTGGGAGTTTGCCCAGCAAAGTATTGGCAATCCCTTTAGTCAGCCAGGTAAGGTAATTAGCAACATCAATAATGGCGCATTGGGGGCTTTTTGTGGTTATGCAGCCTGGTATAAAACAATTATTGCTAAATAAAATGCTTTCTTTTTGCATTTAGCAAAAACCCGACATCTTAAAACGATGAATGATTGTTAATTTTGCAAAACAAGTTTTCAATACATTTTATATTTCATGGAGAATAACACAACAGAAAAAGTTCACTGCCTTATTGTTGGTAGCGGCCCTGCCGGATATACTGCTGCTATTTACGCAAGCAGGGCAGGCTTAAACCCGGTTTTATACCAGGGCATTCAGCCCGGCGGACAATTAACCATTACAACCGAAGTAGAAAACTATCCAGGTTATCCCGATGGCATTCAGGGTCCCGATATGATGATGCATTTCGAAAACCAGGCAAAGCGAATGGGTACCGATATAAGATATGGCCTTGCAACAAAGGTCGATTTTTCTGCCCATCCGTTAAAAGTAGAAATTGATGAAGAAAAATGGATAGAAGCCGATGCTGTAATTATTTCTACCGGTGCTTCGGCAAAATGGCTGGGGCTGGAAAGTGAACAGCGCCTGAATGGTTATGGTGTTAGCGCTTGTGCTGTTTGCGACGGGTTTTTCTTCAAGGGAAAAGAAGTAGCTATTGTTGGCGCTGGCGATACGGCTGCTGAAGAAGCATTGTATCTTTCAAAAATATGCAGTCAGGTGCACATGATTGTGCGGCGGGGAGAAATGAGGGCAAGCAAAGTGATGCAGGAAAGGGTTATTAAAACTGCCAACATAAAAATTTACTGGCACAGTGAAACAGATGAAATACTTGGTGAAAAGAAAACAGAAGCTGTAAGAATAAAAAATGTGCAAACAGGAGAGAAGCAGGAAATTACTGTAAGTGCTTTCTTTGTGGCCATCGGCCACCAGCCCAACAGCGATATTTTTAAAGGATTTATAGACATGGATGATGCAGGATATATTAAAACTATTCCGGGCACTTCCAAAACAAATGTGGAAGGTGTTTTTGCCAGCGGCGATGTGCAGGATAAAATTTACAGGCAGGCTGTTACGGCTGCAGGAAGCGGTTGTATGGCAGCGCTGGATGCGGAGCGGTATTTAAGTGAGAAAGGTTTTCACTGAAATTGATAATTGGTTAATTGAGAATGGATAATTTTTATACTTAGGGATTATTCATTTTATTTACATTACTGAAGGCTTAAAAAATTATCCATTATTTCATTATCAATTATTCATTAATGACCATCCATCTTAATAACCTCCAATTCTTTTCCTTTCACGGCATTCATCCCGAAGAAAAAATACTGGGTAATGAATTTGAAGTGAATATTGAAATAACAATTAATCAGCCCGGAAAAATTGATTCTATTCATCAGACAGTAAATTATGTTACTGTTTATGAACTGGTGAAAAAGCAAATGACAATACCCACACAACTTTTAGAAACACTTGCGCAGGAAATAACTGAGCAAATTCATTTACTCGACAACCGTATTCAATCCATCAGCTTCAGTATTAAAAAACTTCATCCACCAATTGTAAATTTTGAAGGCAGTGTGGGAGTGAGTTTTAAAAAAGAATATTAATAATGCTGCTTGCTTCATCACATTTGTAATCCACCAGCGGTAATTTCTCTTTTCACTGTTTTAGCTACCTTCATTGCACAAAATAAAAAAATGAATAAATTCTTTTTAGCAGTTGTATTTTTTTCTTTCTGCAGTTTTTTTGCTGCAGCACAGGAAGAAGAAAACATTCCTTCAATTTATGATCCGCATGCTTTATTTTCTCCTTTGTTTTATCCCGGCAATGTAAACATTGCCAGGGCTGCAACAGGCGAACCAAATGTTGGTTACTGGCAAAACAAAGCAGATTACATTATTGCTGCCGCTTTAAATGAAGAAACACATGAAATAAAGGGAACAGTAACTATCACTTACAGAAATAACAGTCCGCATGCACTGCCATTTTTATGGTTGCAGCTCGACCAGAATTTATTTAACAAAGACAGCCGTGGACAGGCCCGAATGCCATTTGACAGAAGAAGCAGGTATGGCGACAGCAGGAGTACATTTAACGGAGGCTACAAAATAAGTTCGGTGAAACTTTCTGATAACAGTGATGCCAATTATGTTATAACAGATACAAGAATGCAAATCCGTTTAAAACAAAATTTAAAGCCCGGTGGCGATGTAGTAACAATAAAAATAGATTATTCTTTTACATTGCCCGAAGAAGGTGCAGACAGGTGTGCAATTTTAAAAACCCGTAACGGCGATATTTTTGCTGTAGCACAATGGTATCCAAGAATGTGTGTGTTTGATGATGTAAACGGATGGAATACGGCGCCTTACTTAGGAGCCGGTGAGTTTTACCTTGAGTATGGAGATTTTGATGTTAGCATTACTGCTCCGGCATCGCATATTGTTGTATGCAGCGGCGGGCTGATAAATGAAAGCGAAGTTTTAACGGCAACACAAATGAGCCGCCTGGCCGAAGCAAGAATCAGTGATAAAACTGTTATGATAAGAACTGATAAAGAAGTAACCGACCCATCATCAAGGCCGGTGGGCAAAACACTTACCTGGCATTTTAAAATTAACAACGCAAGAGATGTTGCATGGGCAAGCAGTAAAAGTTTTGTGTGGGATGCTGCTAAAATAAATTTACCCGGCGGCAAAATTTCGCTGGCCATGAGTGTATATCCACCACAAAGCAGTGGCAAAAAATACTGGGGCAGGTCAACCGAATATGTAAAGGGAAGCGTAGAAAATTACAGCCGCCGCTGGTTAGCATATCCTTATCCCTGTGCTGTAAATGTTGCCACCAATATTAATGGTATGGAATATCCGGGCATTATATTTTGCCCTGCCAGTTCTGGTGGAGGCAGCTTGTTTGGTGTAACTGATCATGAATTTGGCCACACATGGTTTCCGATGATTGTTGGAAGCAATGAACGCAAATATGGCTGGATGGATGAAGGCTTCAATACATTTATCAATTCGCTGGGCGACGATGATTTTAATAAAGGGGAGTATAAAGAAGATGAAAAGGATATGGACAATTCTGCCGGGTATTGGTTTAGCAACGAAACTGAAACAGTTTTAAGCACACCCGATGCCATAAAAGAATCGAACATTGGCATTGCATTATATTACAAACCCGGTTACGGACTGGAATTATTACGCAATGAAATTTTAGGCCCCGACAGGTTTGATTATGCCTTTAAAGAATACATCAGGCGATGGGCTTATAAACATCCAACACCCTGGGATTTTTTTAGAACGATGGACAATGTTGCTGGCGAAGACCTGCAATGGTTCTGGAAAGGATGGTTTATAGAAAACTACCGGCTTGATCAGGCAATTATTTCAGTAAATGGAGATGTAGTAACCATTGCTAATTTAAACCAGATGGCAATGCCTGTAACAATTGCTTACGAAACAGTAAGCGGCGTTAAAGGAACTGTGAAGCTGCCTGTAGAAATATGGAACAATACCAAAACCTGGAAAGTTAAATTGCCATCAGCAGAAACAATTAAAAAAGTAACCATTGACCCCAATAGAGTTTTTCCAGATATAGATTTCAGCAACAATACCTGGAAGGCAGAATAATGCTGTTGATTGTTTGTTTTCAAAAATCATGCAGCGTTGCCAGTGAATTTTTTATATGCCCAAAAATACAAAGCTGAGAAAGAAGCAAATAAGGGATGTAACTAAACTATGAATAATTACAATTACTGCTGTATATAAAATTCTTCGGCCTAAGGATATGGCAGGCTGTTTACGCAGCAACCTTATTAAAATAATCAGGTGAAGAATGGCAATAATTAAAAATGAAGCCATCCAAACCAATGTGCCATGGGTTTCAGCGTCAATTGTTGCAGAATTTAAAAACAGGCGAAGTATAAGTCCGCAAAATGCAGCAAGGATAAATACCTGGTTGCCCATACTTACAAAAAGCATATCATAAGCAGCAGTATTTGGAGAGGGTGAAGCAATAAAGCGGTAAAGGCGGCCAAGCATTACAAAAAGTGCCTGGAAAATAAAATATCCAATTGCAAGTACGAAAAAAAAGTAAATGTTCATTAAAATACCACTGGTTTCATCTCCTAATTTCTCCGCCAGATTTTCATCAGGTTCATCAATCACTTTTATTTTTATCATAAAAATAAGAAAGCCCAGTACCGTTAACAGGAAACCAAAAACTGCCTGGCTGCGGTTCATCAGCACTTCCATTTCGGGCCTTGTACCTTTGTAAAAAGGATACCATACCACACGAAAAGATTCCAGCAGCAGTTTGATGTGTTCTGCAAAAAAACGCCCAATGCCTTTTACAAGCTCAACAATGCTGCCAACGAAAATAGATTTGGCAAGCCATGCAAGCACAGGTTTTTTGTGAATTACGGGTTCTGGTATTGCAGCTTCGGTAAGAATTATATCTTCGTTCATGTTCGAAAGATAATAAGAAAGAGAGAATTTCAAAAAAGGTTTTTAAAATTTCCGGCTCACCCTGCTGGTTTTGTCTTCCATTTTCCGCTACGCAAATAAATAAATGATAATAAGAAAATGGTAAACCAGTAAACCAGTTCATTGCTCCATGCCATAGCAAGAGAAATGTAATTGACTTTTACAAAAATCCAGGAGTAGACCAGGTAAACTGTGATGGCAAAAATTTCTATCAGCAGGTTCATTTTTGTTTTGCCTGTGCCGGTAACACCATTAAGCCAGATGTTGGCAATGCTCATAAACAACATGCCAACAGATACAATTCTTACTACCGGGATGCCGGCAGCAACAAATGCATCATCCTGCCCAAATAACCGGAAGAATGTGGCCGGAAAAATATTCAGCAGCATTACCATCACACTGCATAGGCCAATGCTCCACAACATAATTTTGGTAACGGCTTCCAAAATTTTGTCTTCTCTTTTTTGACCCATTAAATTACTCACCATTGCATTGCTGGTGCTGGCAAATGCCCACACAAACACACCCACCAGCCCAAATACATTCCGCATTACATTACTGATGGCTTTTGCCATTTCATCTCCACGGCCTTCTATTAAAAAGAAAAAGACAAGCCAGGTAGTTACGCTGATGATATACTGCAGCACCAGCGGTACGGATACTTTTACTATTTGTTTGCTGATAATTTTGTTGTAAGCAAAACTTTGAAGCAGCGAATATTTTTTCTTCAGTCCCGTTTTAAACAAAACAATAAACACAACCACTAATCCAACTGCTTCAGCAATTACCGAGGCAATAGCAGCGCCATTAAACCCCATAGCAGGAAAACCAAACCTTCCTTTAATTAATAAAAAATCGAGTACAATATTTACAAGCGCTTCCACAATAAAACCAATCATTAAATAGCGGCTGTTGAGCGACGCTACCAAAAAAGCATTGCCCATTTGAAATAAAAATAAAAAAGGTAATCCCCAAATGCGGATCTTTAAAAAACTAATTTCCTGTGGATATGCACCTGTGGCTGCAATAGGCTCCAGAATAAGCGGTGCAAAAAGCCATGTAAATAAAATGCCCGCCACAGCAAACTGCAATGCAAGGCGAATGCCCTGGGCTAAAATTGTTTTAAATGCAGTGGTGTCGCCACTGCCTGCATGGCGTGAAAAAACAGATTGCATCGCATTGTTCAATCCATTGCCCGCCACTGCAAAAATTAAATAATACACACCTGTGATGCCGGCATTACCTAAGGCTTCGGTACTTAACTGCCCCAGGAAAATGCTATTGGTGAGCATATTTATTTGAGGAATAAGAATAGCAAGTGTAATGGGCAATGCAATAGACAATATCTGTTTATTGGTAACCTTTACTTTTAAATCGTCGTTTGTGGCAGCACTTTCCATAAAGTCAGCAAAATTATCTTATTTTGCCTGCCGAAAATCAAACATTGAAACCATCATTCAGCATATCACCTGTTAATACAGATACCGCAGCATTGCATTTGTTTATCCAGGCCGGAAGGCAGGGTATTTCATTATTGCAGTTAGATACAATTTCGAATACTTTTACATCGCTGGTTGTTTATCATTTTGCAAAACAAATGAGTGATACTGCAATTGCAGGTGAGGTAAAAGAAATTTTTACCGACGAAGAATCTTTACAACACCCTTTTAAAAAAGTAGATATTATCTGGTGTTTCGAACAAAGCATTTTAATACCGCATGAATATTATACAGCATCAAATGCCAGGCAAATGTTGCAATTGGTTTACGGAGATGTAACAGACAACGCTGTTCAATCTGATTTTGTATATAGACATAACCTGCACAATGCTTATAAAATACCAGCAGAAGTAAAAGATGTTTTTGCGGCAGCTTTTCCGGTTACCAATCAAACACAGCAATCTTCTTTGCTGATAGATTTTGACAAACAGCAAAAAGATTATCTTTTTTGTATTTTTTATACAAACCAGATGACCGTGCTGTTAAGAAAGAACAATCAATTGCAGGCTATTCAAAATTTTGAATTTACCACTCCGGAAGATGCAGCTTATCATCTGATAAATACCTGCCGCAGTTTTGATACAAATGCAGCAGCAACAGTTTTAACTGCAAGCGGAATGATTGATAAAGATTCAGCATTATTTGTTGAAGTCTATAAATATTTTGCCGACATTCATTTCCTTACGCTGCCTGTAGGCTTTAATTATGCAGAAGAAATAAATAATTATCCAGGCCATTACTTCAGTCATTTATTTGTAACAGCATCATGCGTATAATAAGCGGCACACATGGCGGCAGAAGAATTCATCCACCTGCTGATATGCCTCACACAAGGCCCACCACCGATATTGCTAAAGAGGGTTTGTTTAACATACTGCAAAACAATCTTGAAATTAAAACTTTAAAAACGCTGGATTTATTTGGCGGTACCGGCTGTATCAGTTACGAATTTGCCAGCAGGGGAGTGGAGGATTTAACCATTGTGGAAAAAGACAACCGCATGTATGATTTTATAAAAAAAACTGTCGCCGATTTAAAATTCGAACACTTTAAACTGATTAAATCAGATGTATTTCGATTTATTGAAACAACTGCAGAGCAATTTGATTTTATTTTTGCAGGCCCGCCTTATGCTATGGCAACCATTGATGATCTTCCTATAAGAATATTTGGAAAAAAATTATTGAAACCCAAAGGCTGGTTCGTACTGGAGCATACACCAAGAAACGACTATAAAAAGTTTGCCCATTACAAAACCGAAAGAAACTACGGCACTACAATCTTTTCTATCTTTATAAACAGTTAGCAGACAATGACAAAGCAGGATATAAGGCAATTGTATAAAACAAAGCGAAACGAATTAACAGCTTCGCAAAAACTGAAGCTGGATGATTTGATGCTGATACAGTTTCAAAAACTACCCATCGAAATTCCTGGTTTGATTATGACGTATGCACCAATAGAAAAATTCAGTGAGTTTAATCCGCAGCCTGTTATTGACTATTGTTATTTTAAAAGTCCTCACCAAACGTTGTTTTACCCTGTAATTGGAGATGATGATGAAATGACAAGTGTTATTGTTAATGATGAAACAATATTTGCGCCCAACAAATTTGGTATTGATGAACCGGTTGACGGGCTGCTGATGTTTCCGGAAGAGATTGACCTGGTGATAGTGCCGCTGCTGGCTTTTGATGCCAATGGTTTCAGGGTTGGATATGGCAAAGGGTATTACGATAAGTTTTTAAAAGAATGCAGGCTGGATGTTGTAAAGGTTGGTTTCAGTTATTTTGAACCGGTGAGTATGATTGATGATATCAATGCATTTGATGTAAAATTAGATTACTGCATTACACCCGATGCTGTGTATGAATTTTAATACTGCACTTGTCATTTCGCTTGTCTGCTTATTGCGTGCACCATAGGGAAAAATCTTTAGCAAACAGATAAAACACAGATTTCTCCCTTCGGTCGAAATGACAGAAAAATAAATTTTAAATTTAAAAAATGATTTTACGAAGCTTCAGATATTTATTATTTCCCGTTTCCCTCATTTATGGTTGCATAATTTGGCTGCGGAATAAAATGTATGATAAAAATATTTTCAAATCAGCAGCATTTAATTTTCCCATCATTTGTGTTGGCAACCTTGCGGTTGGCGGCACCGGCAAAACCCCGATGGTAGAATACTTAATCCGCCTTTTGCAACATGATTTTAATACAGCAACACTGAGCCGGGGATATAAAAGAAAAACAACAGGGTTTGCCATTGCAAACGAAACAACTACGGCTTTAGAAATTGGCGATGAGCCCATGCAGTTTCATAAAAAATTCCCTGATGTTACAGTGGCTGTAGGTGAAGAAAGGTTGGTGACAATTCCGCAGATACTTCATGACAGGCCTGCAACAGAGGTTGTCATTTTAGACGATGCTTTTCAGCACCGTGCCGTAAAAGCAGGATTGAATATTGTGTTAACTGCTTACAACAATCTTTACACAAGAGATATTATTTTGCCAGCCGGCGATTTAAGAGATGTACGTTCAAGTATTAAACGGGCAAATATTATTGTAGTAACAAAATGTAAGCAGGAGTTAAAAACCGAAGAGAAAAGTGTAATACTGCAGGAAATAAAACCTGCTGCAAACCAGGCCGTTTTTTTTACAGAGATTGTTTATGCAAAACCGTATCATCTTTTTACCGGTAAAGAAGAAAACCTGACTGCCGATACCGATGTTTTATTAATCTGCGGCATTGCCAACCCAAGGCCATTGAAAGATTTTTTAACTGCCCATGTGCACACTTATGATATGCTTCGCTATGCCGACCACCATATTTTTCACACAAATGATCTTGCTGATATAAAAAAACATTTTGAAAAAATAAGTTCAGGCAAGAAAATGATTTTAACCACCGAAAAAGACGCAGTACGCCTGAGTAAGTTTGAAAGCGAACTAAAAGATTACCCGGTTTATGTGTTACCCATCAGTCATTCTTTTTTATTTGATGGTGGCAGAGAATTTGATAACCTTGTGAAGAAATTTATCGGGTCTTTTAAAAATCAATAAGATTCTTTCTTTTCTGTTTTACATTTATTAAGTAATTTTCAAACACCAAACTATTTGAATGTTTCATCGTATTGCTTTAAGCCTTTTAATTATTTTTTCTTTAACGGGAAATACCTTTGCACAAACAGCACATTTTACCGAAGCTTATAATGAGCTGCTGAAACAAAGAACTATGTATGCTTATCCAGCCGCTAAATGGGACAGCCTGCGCTGTGCATGGTTTGGTGAATGTAAGCCGGCAGTTGAAACAGCACCTGCAACAATAAGTACCTGCCTGCTGGCAAAGCGCATGTTTGGATGGCACTCCATAGGATCTTCTTCGGTAAGTTATCAATGGGCATTGCTCAGCGATCTTTCTTATTTTAGTTATGATGTGGATCCGGCAACGGGCAATGCAAAAAACCCAACGCAGATAGCAGGCTTTGCAACAGATGCCACAGTACTGGCAGCGCTGGCAAACGGCGTGAAAGTAAATTTGTGTGCTACTCTTTTTAATAACACAACAGAGTTTTCTACTTTTTTTGGCAACCCTGCTGCTCAAACAAATTTGATAAACAGCCTTATTAGTGCAGTTGTATCTGCTAATGCTACCGGCATCAATATTGATTTTGAAGGTTCGGGATTAAGCAGTACATATTTATCGCAGTTTGTTTCATTCATGTCGTCGCTTTCGGCTCAGCTGCACAGTACTGTTCCCAATTCGGAACTGAGCATTGACCTGCAGGGTGGTTATGCCAATTCATCCAGCCTGCTTTCGCAATTACTTTCTTCTACCGATTTATTTATTTTAATGGGATATGATTATTACTGGAGCGGCCAGTTTTATCCCGGCCCTGTAGCGCCAACCTTCCAGTTTCCAGCTGCTGCCGGCGATCCCAACGGGCATGGTAATGTTGCCAACGATTTAAATAACCTTATAAAAAATGTGGGCACCGTAAAAACAATTTTAGGAATGCCTTATTATGGCCGCCGCTGGCGAACAACCAATGGATGCGTAATTCCTGCAACTGGCAATGCGGCTTCTATCAGCACACAAACCTATGCCCAGTTCAGGCAAAACAGTAATGGTTATTACTCCAACACTTTAAGAGAAACAAACACATTTAATGCATGGCATTGTTTTACTGATATAAATTCAATACAGAACGAACAGTTTATTGATGATACTATCAGCCTGCAAAAAAAATATGATGTTATAAGACAAAGAAGCATTGCAGGTGCTGCAGTATGGCGGCTTGGTTATGATGCAGGCTACAATGATTGCTGGAACGTGGTGAATAATAATTTATCTGTTTGCCCGGTAACGCCACTTACCGATACTTTGTATGACATGGGTGGCCCAACAGGAAATTATCACAACACAGAAAATTACACATTCAGCATTGCGCCACCCGCCGCAACAAACATTACACTTAATTTTTTAAATTTTGATCTTGAAGCCAACTACGATTCTTTAAGAGTATATGATGGAGCTAATACATCAGCGCCATTGATTGGAAGTTTTACAGGCAACACAGTGCCTGCTGCAGTTACTGCTGTAAGCGGCGTAATGACGATACAGTTTCATTCGGATGGCGCCACAACAAAGCCGGGCTACCGGGCGGTTTACACAACTGCTGTTTGTGCTACTTTGCGAAAAACAATTGCTTCTGGCAACTGGAACAATCCTGCTATCTGGGAATGTGGCGTTATCCCTTCCTTGAATGATTCGGTCGAAATATCATCCGGCCACAGTATTACAATTCCTGTTTCGGCACAGGTAAAATATTTACGCATTAAGGCCAATGCCGGAATCAGTTTAAATGATGCTGCTGTAAACTTTACAGTTGGCAGCGGTGCAAACAAAATCAGCAATCTAAGTTGCGAAGGAAGTTTTACAATACTCAATGGAACGATGACAGTATATGGAAACATTGTTTTCAGTAACAACTACAGTTTTAATTTATCGGGTGGCAAATTGGTTATTGACGGCAACACAGCCATTACAGCTTCCAGCATTGCTGATGGCCAGTATTTATTTAACTGCCCGGTAACTGCAGGTGCTTTTAATTTTTCGGGAGGCATATTACAATTTATCAATCCGCCATGGGGTGCCAGCAGTGAAGCAATTAATTGTGTGTACAATTTTGGGCCTGCCAGCACATTGATTTTTGGTGATGGTATTTCAACAACAGCATCAAATAATGAGAATGGTTTTGGTGGAAACGGGATGCCTGATGTAATTGGAAAATTAATTCTTGATGCTGCTACCATTAATAACAACAGGGTTTTTAAAATAGTAAAACCGCTTACAGTAAAAATAAGTTGCGAAGTAAAGTCGGGCAATTTAATACAGGCTGCATTGCTTACTGTGAATAATTAAATAAAAAAGCTGCAGAAATATTTTACTGCAGCTTTTAAAATTTCTGACATCAGTTATGTTAATCTTCGTGCCCTTCGGTGTTGGTCATTTTAGCTGATACAAAGAATGCCCCTTTTACCACAATCTTTGCATC
>JANNAM010000068.1:0-14781 GCA_031384415.1 Bacteroidota bacterium | reverse complement strand
CAAATGAAAAGTTGCTATAGAAACGAGGTAAACATCTGGGCTTTATTTATTACAAATAACCTGCTGCAGGTTATTGACAACAACATTGTAAAAAACTATATTGGTGAAAGCCCAAAAACACAGGAACTGGCAGATGATAACGGAACTTTTGCGCCTGGTAACATCGGCAGCTTTGCCGGCTGGCAAATTGTAAAAAAGTACATGAATAGAAATCCGGAAACAAGCTTGCAACAATTAATGCAGATGGATGCTGAAATAATTTTTACCGAAGCAAAGTACAAGCCTTAAAATCAGGCTGCCTTTGCCTGATGCAAAACCTGTGCAGGTTTTTGCCCCAGGTATTTCATAAACCTGTAATGAGAAGCAATAGCCTGGAAAAAGCCAGGATAATAATTATAAGGCATATTAAACTCCTTACACTTTTGCTGTAAAATTTTGCTGATGGCCGGGTAATGTATATGACTCACTTTTGGAAAAAGGTGATGTTCTACCTGAAAATTCAATCCGCCCACAAACCAGTTGATGGCTTTGTTTTCCATAGCAAAATTAGCAGTGGTTTTTAACTGGTGCTCTGCCCAGGCAGTTTCAAAATGCTTGTCAGTATCCAAAGGAATATGTTCAAACTCGGTACTCTCTACTACATGTGCCAACTGAAATACAATAGAAAGCATAATACCCAATGAAGCATGCATAACTAAAAATCCAATGGCCCATGCACCCCAGCCCCAAACCATTGCCGGCAATATCATATAAAAAGTTACATACAAAATTTTTGTTGCCCAGAAAATAATATGATTTTTCAAAGAGAGTTTCCAGGCAGCAGTGGTATATATTTTACGGCTGAAATATTTTGTAAAATCCATAATAAATAACCAGAACAAAGAAGTAAGGCAGTAAACAAAGTTGATGTACAAATGCTGATAGCGGTGAGCAGGCACCCATTTTTGCGATTCACACTGGCGGATGATGGGGCTTTTCGCAATGTCATCATCAATGCCATCAATATTGGTGTAAGTGTGATGAATGATATTATGTTTTTGCTTCCAGAAATAAGCACTTGCGCCCATGGCGTTGGCACTTAAACCAATTAAGTCATTCAGTTTTGTATTGGTAGAATAACTGCCGTGGTTTGCATCATGCATTACACTGAACCCAATACCACTTAAAGTAAATCCAAGCAAAGCACAAAGCAACAAAGCAGGCAAGGCGTCCATGCTTACAAACATCAGCAGGCAATAAGAAGCCACTGCAACGCCAACTAAAATAACTGTTTTAGAATACAAACGCCAGTCGCCGGTTTTTTTCTGACCGGTCTTTTCAAAATACTCATCTACCGATGCTTTAAGGCTTTGATAAAACTCGTTGTTTTTGTTGTTGAAAGTTACTTTAGACATGATTGAATTTTGCTGATTAATAAGGAAAGAAAGTAGCAAGCACAAATTCCTTAAACGGTGTGAAGATAAGGCTTAAAGCCCATATTATATCAATTCATTTTATAGGGAACGCTCATTTCAAAAGCAGGAATTGATACATTAAAATTCTTGTTGTTACTGATATTTTCCATCTGGTAAGTACCATGCATTTTACCCATTTCGGTCCTCAGATTACAACCGCTGATGTATTGATAATTTTCGCCGGGGTTTATTTGCGGCTGAACACCCACAACACCTTCACCTTCTACTTCTCTTGTACTGCCGTCGCTGTCGTAAATAAACCAATGGCGTCGGAGTAGTTTAACCGGATAAGTATTGCTGTTTTCAATGGTAATGCGGTAGGCAAACATAAATTCGCTGTTAACCGGGTTGCTGTAATCCGGCTGGTAGAAAGTTTCTACACTTATAGTAACGCCTTCCGAAATTTTGGATACCATTAAATAATTTTGATGTAAAATAACAAAAAAAATATCCGTTTGCAGTAAATTACAGTACAGTTTCTAAAAAAATTATCATGTCAATATCAACAGTTAAATACAGCAATGGCGAAGTAACCATCGTTTGGAAACCTGAGGTTTGCATTCATTCCGGCATTTGTGTTAAAGGCCTGCCGGGTGTTTTTGATCCCCGCCGCAAACCCTGGATTGATACCAGCCTGGCAACAACTGAGCAAATGGTTGAGCAGGTAAAAAAATGCCCCAGCGGTGCGTTAAGTTTTTTTATGAATACCCCTAAATCTCCTGAAGAAGACTTATGAGCAGTAAAATAATTTTAACTGTTTATATTTTTTTTGACGAAGTGTAGCCATTCTTTTGCAGCCACTGAAGAATTTTATCCCGGTTATCGCCCTGCACAATTATTTCACCGTCTTTTACCGAGCCGCCTGTGCCGCAAAAAGTTTTTAATTTTTTGCCAAGTTCTTCTTTGGCTGATGTTGTTGCCACAAATCCTTCAACTAAAGTAACTGCTTTACCGGCCCGGTGTTTTGTATCAAGGCGTATTTTTATTTTTTGCTGAGCTGCAGGAAGCGTTTCCTGTTCATCCGCCTCCTCTTCTTCTATTTTAAAATTTGGATCGGTTGAATAAACCAATCCGCTAAATGATTTTATTTTTTTTGAAGCCATAAAAACAAAAATTTTAAAACATTATTTACCTGATTTAATTTACTGCGGCTAAATCTTTAGCACATTAGCCAATTGCCACCGCTTTCAGACTCAAATCCAAACTTGTTGCCTGGTGAATTACAGCACCGCTGCTTATAAAGTCAACTCCTGTTGCTGCATACGCTTCTATATTATTTAAGTTGATGCCGCCGCTTGCTTCTGTTTCGTATTTACCATCAATGATTTTTAGTGCTTCATTTATATGTTCGGGTGCAAAATTATCCAGCATAATGCGGTTTACTTTCCCGGTGGCCATCACTTTTTTTACATCTTCAATCGTTCTTGTTTCCACTTCTATTTTTAATCCCGGCTTTTTTTCCTGCACATAAGCAAATGCCTTTTCAATTGCTTTTTCTATGCTGCCACAATAATCAATGTGATTGTCTTTCAGCATTATCATATCATACAATCCAAACCGGTGGTTTACACCCCCGCCAATTTTAACCGCTTCTTTTTCCAGCAGCCGAAAGTTGGGAGTTGTTTTCCTCGTATCAAGCAATTGTGTTTTATACCCCTTTAGTTTATCAACATATTTTTTAGTAAGTGTGGCAATGCCACTCATGCGTTGCATGGTATTCAGCACAAGTCTTTCGCATTGCAAAATGGTATGCACTTTTGCTTCCACATCAAAAGCAATTTCACCAAACTTCATTACATCGCCATCTTTTTTATAGCCATTAAAAACAATGTCGGGCTGCATATACCTGAATATTTTTTCAGCAACAGTAAGCCCGGCCAAAATTCCTTCTTCTTTAATTTTTAAAACAGCCTTGCCTTTTGCTGATGCATTAATTGAGGAGAGTGTGGAATGATCGCCATCACCAATATCTTCTGCCAATGCATTTTTAATAAGTTGCTGCAATTGCTCATCGTAGTTCATAGCAACAAAGCTAAGAAAGAACAATAAAACAAAACCCCGGATATACCGGGGCTTAAAATGGACATGCTTGAATAATATCTTTAGCGGTTTTCAAACCTTATTTCCTGCAACACTTGCTTATCGTTTTTTTGCTTCATGTAAATAGTAGTGCGAAAGGAAGTTGTTTTTGTAATAAGTGTGCCAATGCAATATTGAGAACCTGCATTTTCGCCTTTATGAAGTACTTCAAAACTTTTAACTGCGTTGTTAGCAAAAAAATCTTTCAACACCATTTCTGCCTGGCTTTTACTGTAGCTGCTGCTTTTATCTGGCATAGTGATGTCAACCGTGTTGTCAAAAAATTTTGCCACCTGAGATGCATTGCCGCTTTTTATAGCATTTACCACTTCATCTATACCTAAAAAATAGCTGAACGAACTGGCCAAAACCCCAGCAATCATTAAAGTAAATAAACGTTTCATCTTTGTGTTTTTTAGTCGGATTAAAATTTCCCAAAAACGTGCCAAGCTCTGTTAATTGACGCTTTTCGTAAGTAAATTTACTCTTATCGTGTAATATTAAGCATGTTTAATTACAAATATTTTAGTTTTACGGCATGAACAATAAAAAGGTTATTCTGATAATAATGGACGGCTGGGGACTTGGCAAGGTAAAAAACAGCGATGCTATACAAAATGCCAATGTGCCATTTGTAAGTTCGCTTTATTCAAAATTCCCCAACAGCACTTTAATTACCTGCGGCGAAGACGTTGGCCTGCCCGATGGCCAAATGGGCAACAGCGAAGTTGGGCATCTTAACCTGGGCGCCGGCAGAATTGTTTACCAGGAACTGCAACGCATTAATGTTGCTGTAAAAACAGGCGAATTTCAAAGAAATGAAACACTGCTCAATGCCATCCGTTTTGCAAAACAGAATAATAAACCATTACATTTAATTGGTTTGGTAAGCGATGGCGGAGTTCATTCTCACACAAATCATCTAAAAGCGCTTATCTCTTTATGTAAAGAAGAAAACCTGGAAAACGTGTTGGTTCATGCTTTTACCGATGGAAGAGATACCGACCCAAAAAGTGGCTTCGGATTTTTAACAGATTTACAAAACCATCTTGCCCAAACAACCGGAAATATTGCTACTGTTATCGGAAGATATTACGCCATGGACAGGGACAAGCGTTGGGAAAGGGTAAAGATTGCATATGATGCATTGACAAATGGAGTTGGTGAAGAAGCCGGCGACATTTTATTTGCAGTTAAAAAATCTTATGAGCATGGAGTTACTGATGAGTTTATCAAACCAATCATCAATACAAAAATTTCTAATCATAAAATTGAAAATGGCGATGTGGTAATTTGTTTTAATTTTAGAACAGACCGTTGCAGGGAAATCACACAAGTGCTTACGCAAGCAGATATGCCAGAGTTTACAATGAACAAACTTGATTTGCATTACAGCACCATGACGCAATACGACCACACATTTAAAAATGTAAAAGTGGTTTTTGAAAATGATGATTTAAAAAATACACTGGGAGAAATTTTAGAACAAAATAATAAAACCCAAATCCGCATTGCCGAAACAGAAAAGTATCCGCATGTCAGTTTCTTTTTCAGCGGTGGAAGAGAAGTGCCCTTTAAGGGCGAAAAAAGAATCATGATTCCGTCTCCAAAAGTAGCCACTTATGATTTACAGCCAGAAATGAGTGCCAATGAGGTAACAGAGGCAATCATCCAGGAAATAAATAACAAAACGGCCGATTTCATCTGCCTCAACTTTGCCAATGCTGACATGGTGGGGCACACTGGTGTTTGGAAAGCTATTATTAAAGCAGTGGAAACGGTTGACCAATGTGTTGAGAAAGTAGTAACTGCTGCTTTGCAAAATGATTATACTGTTTTTTTAACTGCCGATCATGGCAATGCTGACTATGCCATTAATGAAGACGGAACACCTAACACCGCCCACACATTGAACCTTGTGCCGCTTTTCATTATTGATAAAGCCTGGAAAGGAACTATTAAGCCAGGTAAACTGGGCGATATTGCACCCACTATTTTAACTATGATGGATTTACACATTCCAAAAGAAATGACAGGAAATATTTTGATTTAATTTTAAAACAATAACGCAACATGAAGAAGTTTTTTAAAAGATTCTTTCTGGTTTTATTACTGACTTTCATTGTTATCCAGTTTTTTCGTCCCGAAAAAAATCAATCAGATGTTGTCGGCACAAACGACATCACTAAAAAATACCTGGTGCCCGAAAATGTGCTTGCCATTTTAAAAACAAGCTGCTACGATTGCCACAGCAATAATACGGTGTACCCCTGGTACAGTAAGATACAACCCCTGGCATGGTTGTTAAACAACCATATACAGGACGGTAAAAAAGATTTGAATTTTTCGGAGTTTCTTTCCTACCGCATCCGCAGGCAATATGTTAAGCTGGAACAGATAAATGACCTGGTAAAAAAAGATGAAATGCCCCTAGATTCTTACTTGTGGTTTCATAAAAATGCCAAACTGAGTGCCGAACAAAAACTAACTATTGCCAATTGGGTAGTGGCAACAAGAGACAGTATTAAGGCACATCAACCCGAAGACAGCCTTAAAAAACCTCAACAACCACAATCGTCCCCGGCAAAATAATTTTTTGTAGATTTGCCCCATGCTTTTGAGAAGACAGATAACCGGATTTGCATTGCTGGCACTGATTGCAGCGCCGTTGCTGTTTGTTGCCGGTTTTTTAATAAAGCAACAACTGGTGCAGCATGAGATGAAACAACAACTTGAACAGTCTGCATTGCAAACAATACAACTTGATGCAGGTAAAATAAACTGGGTAAAGGAAGGAAAAGAAATTTTGGTTGATGGAAAATTATTTGACGTTAAAATCTTTATAATTGCTGCCAACAAAATTACCCTCACTGGTTTGTTCGATTACAATGAAGATGCTCTAAAACTTCAGCTTGAAAAATTAGCACAAAAACAAAATGCTAACCCGGTAAACCAAACCGCAATTGGTTTCTTTTTTATTCCTGTCTATACCGAATATGGCTTTCAGTTTTCAGCCATTGCCTGGAACCTTATTACCTGTAAACATCCACTTTACTCATCCCAAATACCCGAAGCTCCTCCTTCTTCGTTACTTAAACCACCGCAGATTTAAAAATTTCTTTTCCTTTTTTTACAATGTTCCCACAAAATGTGGCGGGCTTTTCTGCATTTACAGAATTATTAATTATTTCTATTTATTCAAAACAACAATTATGAAGAAGCTGTTTCTATATATAACCATATTATTTATTTCTGTTGCCGGTTTTTCGCAAACCCCAACTACAGCCGATACTTCCTTAAAAGAAGTAAAGCTGAATGAAGTTACTTTATCAGCCACCCGTTTTCCGGAAAACACAAGAAACGTGGCACAACAAATACAAATTTTAAACGCAAAAAAAATACAGTTCTTAAACCAGCAAACCGCTGCTGAAATGCTCACCCACACAGGCAACGTATTGGTTCAAAAAAGTCAGTTGGGTGGCGGAAGCCCCATCATTCGTGGCTTTGAGGCTAACAAAGTGCTTATTGTGGTTGATGGTGTAAGAATGAACAATGCCATTTTTCGTGGAGGCCATTTACAAAATGTAATAAGCATGGACAATACCATCCTTGACAAAACCGAAATCTTATTTGGCCCGTCATCTGTAATGTATGGCAGCGATGCCCTGGGAGGCGTAATGAGTTTTACCACAAAAAGTCCATCCTTTGCACCGGCAGTAAAAAAGGACATTTTCAATGGCAATGCTTTTGTTCGTTATGCATCTGCCTATAATGAAAAAACCGGGCATGTTGATTTTAATTTTGGCAGCAGCAAGGTAGCTTACCTTACAAGTTTTACTTTTTCTGATTTTGGCGATTTGATACAGGGAAGTAATTATTACAGCAAATTTCCTAACTGGGGCAAGCGTTCTTTTTATGTAAAAAGAATTAAGGGCGTTGACAGTATGATAGTAAACAGCAATCCCAACAAACAGATTCAAACCGGTTATAAGGAATATGATTTTTTACAAAAAATAATGTTCAATGCCGGAAAAGTGGGGAATGTTTTAAATATTCAGTACAGCACCAGCAGTAATATTTACCGTTACGACAGGTTAACAGAAACCACCGGTGCTGGCATTGCAAGAAGTGCACAATGGTATTATGGTCCGCAGCAAAGATTAATGGTTGCATGGCACATGAGTCTTCCAAAAACCAATGCTTATGATTTTGGGCAAATTACCACCGCTTACCAGGATATTGAAGAAAGCCGTCACAACAGAAATTTTAAATCAACCAAACTTAACCACCGTACCGAACATTTGAACATTGTTACCTGGAATGCTGACTTTAAAAAATCAATCAAAGCAAACGAATATGGTTACGGCGCCGAGATTACTTATAACAAGGTAACATCAAAGGCTTATTTCGACAACATTTCCAACGGACAGTTTGGTGCACTGGACACAAGGTATCCCGATGGCGGCAGCAATACACAGTCGTATGCGGCATATGGAACTTACCTGCATAAGTTTGCCGACGACCTTGTGTGGACAAGTGGTATACGATATGTACACAACAGGCTTCATTCAGAATTTAAAGACAAAACATTTTTCCCCTTTCCTTATGATGAAATTACTCAAAAGTCAGACGCAGTAACCGGTAACATTGGTTTAATCATTACACCAAAAGGCGGATGGAGAATTGCAGTTTTATACTCCAGCGGATTCAGAACCCCCAATGTGGATGACATGACAAAAGTTTTTGAAAGTACTTCCGGCAGTATCATTATTCCAAATCCAAATATCAAACCCGAAAGAACTTCCAACTACGAAATCAATTTATCTAAAACAATTAAAAACAAATACCGGATTGGCGCCACTGCATGGTACACCGATTATACCAATGCACTGTCAACCGACCTGGGCGACCTGAACGGAAGTACTCAAATATATTATAACGGCGGGCTGGCTACAGTTTATAAAGTGGTAAATAAAAACAAAGCATTTGTTTATGGCTTTAGTGGCAATATTGCCGGAGATGTAAGTGAAAATATTTCTTTCATCTCAACAATTAATTACACTTTTGGAAGAATAAAAGAATCTGCAGGCAATTATCCATTAGATCATGTGGCACCATTATTTGGAAGAACTGCAGTTAGTTACAAAACCGGGAAATTTACAGGCGAAATTTTTGCACTTTACAATGGCACAAAAGATTCGGCCAATTATAACCTCCGTGGAGAAGACAACCAGCTTTACAGCGCCAACCCAACCAGGGGTTACACTCCGTCCTGGATTACAGCCAATTTAAGAACAGCTTATCAAATTAATACTAATGTAAGTGTTCAACTGGCAGTGGAAAACATTTTTGACAAATATTACAGGGTATTTGCAAGTGGTCTCAGTGCTCCGGGCCGCAATTTTGTAATTACCCTTAGGGGAAAACTTTAAAAAAAGGGTTTTTAGTAGTGTTTATAGCGTTAATTACAGGCGCCCCCGGATTGGGGGCGCTTTTTTTATAAAAAAGCAGCTATTCAGTCCCATAATTTGTCTATATTTATTGGGTAAAACAAAGCACAAACTATGACAGAAGAGCTAATGTTAGCCGGATGTCTTAAAAATAATGCAGCTTCGCAGGAAGCTTTGTATAACCGTTTCAGCCCAAGAATGCTGGGGGTTTGTTACCGTTTTGCCAAAAACAGGGAAGATGCAGAAGATATGTTGCAGGAAGGGTTCATAAAAGTATTTACCCAAATGCACCAGTACAGGAATGAAGGTGCACTGGAAGGATGGATTAGAAGAATTGTGGTGCATACCTGCATTAATAATTTAAAGAAAAACAAAAAGTTCTCTGACAGTATAGATATTACCCATGCAAATGGTGTGCATGTAAGAGAAGAAATGATACCTTCTATTATGCAGGCAAAGCAGGTAGTGGAGTGCATCAGGATGTTGCCGCTTGGATACAGAACTGTTTTAAACCTGTATGCCATTGAAGGTTTTTCTCACAAAGAAATTGGAGGACTGCTGGATATTGAAGAAAGTACCAGCCGGAGCCAATACACCAGGGCCAAGGCTATGCTGGAAGAAATTTTAGTGAAAAAGAAAATTATTCAAAAACCAAGGGAAAGAGTTGCTTTAAGAGCAGCATCGGCACCATAAAAATATTTTACCTATAAATCCAACCCTATAATTACCAAAAAAACTAAACGCTATAATGTGAACAATGGAGAAGAAATTTTATACCGATAATTTTGAACGGCTCTTAAAACAAAAGTCAGACGAATTCAGGATGATACCTTCCAAAAGGGTTTGGCACAGTATCTATAATGATTTGCACCCTGCCCGAAGATGGCCTTCGGTTACCGTAAGCCTGCTGCTGGTTGCAGCATTACTTTTTATTGGCTACGAAAATTCTTACGACAATAACAGCCACCTGCTGGCCAGCAAAAATTCAACTCAAAATTCAGTTGCTGTAAAAAAAACAGTTTCTTCAACATCGGCAGTTAACAATAACCCTCTGATTAACCAGCAACAAAATAATACTGCAGCTGTTATTGTCAATCCTGGTTTATCAAATAACTCAACTACTTCCCTCACATTAGCTGACATTTCAACAACTTCAGTACAGGCATCAAATAACAACCCGGGCATTCTCCGCAATGATAATTCGAAGCCAACGCAATTGCAGCAAAACAACGCAGTCGTTTCAATAAACCACAATAAAATAAACAGCAATTTGACAACAGGCAAAACTTCGGATAAATCTAAAACGGTTGAAGTTGAAACAGCTGCTACGATTGCAAATAATGACGCAGTAACAAGTATGAACCCCTTGCAGGTAAGTGACCCTTCTGTTTCTTCGACAATTAGTTTTTCCGGCACTGATTCAAAAAATAAAAATACAGTTGTAAGTATTGCTCCTAATTCTGTAGCATCAGAAAAAGAAAATGTTGCAACTGAATTAAAAATTGAAAAAAATGATGCCCCGGCTAAAACAAGTGGCAGCGAAAAAACGAAAACTGCTTTTACTCTTCAGGATAAAGCCTGGGCAGAAGATTATGCTTTTTACAATAAGGTGAACAGAAAAAAATGGAAAGACAGGCTTGCTTCCGAAATATATGTTACCCCCGGGGTAAGCTTCCGTACATTAGTTAATAATACAAAATTCAACCCGGTAACTGCCACAAGCAATGTTAACTCCGGGGATGTTGCTATTCATCAAAATCCTTCTATTAGTGCCGAAATTGGCTGGGCCCTTGTTTATTCATTTGCAAAAAACTTCCGGGTAAAAGGTGGGCTTCAGTTTAATTACAGCAGCTATAATATCAAAGCTTTCGAAACCAATCACCCGGTTTTAACTACGCTTACCTTAAATGATTTGAATTCTGGATATCCTTACCTTGTTCCCAGAAATACAACTATTTCTAATACTACCGGCAGCCAGCAAATAATATTGCACAATAAAACCTTCCAGGTTTCTTTACCTGTGGGGTTTGAATTTAAACTGGCAGGAAAACATAATATTCAATGGTATGCAGGTACCACCATTCAACCATCGTATGTTGTGGGTGGAAACTCTTATTTGCTTTCATCAGACAGGAAAAATTATATCCATGATAACTCATTCATACGCAAATGGACTTTCAATGCCGGGTTCGAATCTTTTGTAAGTATAAAAACCAGTTCGGTTACTTTGCAGGTAGGGCCTCAGCTCCGCTACCAGTTTCCTTCCACTTATGGAAAGAAATACAGTATGGATGAAAAATTATTCAGCGCAGGTTTGAAGTTTGGAATTATCCGCAATTTTTAACATAACAACATAAAAGCTTTTCTAAAACGCAGCAATTTATTACAGGTTGCTGCGTTTTCATTTTGTTCCAAAAAACATATTATTTCCCTCTGCTTCCTTGTGTATTAAAGCGGTTTTTGTATTCAGCAGGTTTCATTTAATTTTGAACAATGAAATTACTTTTTCACTTATCTGCAGCAATTGTCTTTTTTATTTCATGCAGCAGTTCTCCCGGCAAAAAAAACTCTGTAAATGAAATGACCGGACCTTATACTACAAAAAAAGAAAAGCAACTCTTTTTTCCTGTAACTGCTTACATAAAAGGCCAGTTGTTCGATATTAAAGAAAAAGGAGTTACTCCGTTAAAATATACTACCATAAAAAATCATACTGATTCTGCATGGATACAAATAAACGATATGCCGGCAGCAGTAAAAGAATTCCTTTATCCTGAAATTGACAGCAACAACCTTGTATCATTATTTGGTGAAAAAAGATTTCTGGATCAAACCATTAATGCTTTTACTTTTACTTACGATCCAACGGGAGTGTTACCGGACAGTATGCAGTTGAAGCACTGGGATGTTTATATAAATCCAGAAACAAATAAAGTGAAAAGGGTTTTTATAAAGAAAGAAATTGAAGGAAAAAAAACAATGCTTTTAACGTGGCAAAGCGATAAGTATTGCATGCTTATTACAATTTTAAATATACCTGATGGAAGTACTGTAATAGAAAAAGAAGAAAAAATAATGTGGGATTTTTAATAACAGATGACACAAAAAGAATTTGCCAATATTGCTGCAACCATTCCCGCCAACCCCGGCATTTATAAATATTTTGATGCTGCCAATACACTCCTGTATGTAGGCAAAGCAAAAAATTTACGTAAAAGGGTAAGCTCCTATTTTTCCAAATCAATTACCACCAACAAAACACAGGAATTAGTCCACCGCATTCGTCATATAGAATTTACAATTGTAAATAGTGAACAAGATGCTTTTTTGCTGGAGAATACCCTTATCAAAGAATTTCAACCAAAATACAATATCAGTTTAAAAGATGGAAAAACATATCCTTACATTGTAATAAAAAACGAACCATTCCCCCGTATTTTTTTTACCAGGAGAAAACTGAATGACGGTTCCACTTATCTGGGGCCTTACACTTCCGTTTTAACAGTAAGGGAGCTACTCAATTTTATAAAGCAAAATATTCCATTGCGAAATTGTAAACTCAATCTAACTCAAAATAATATTGCTAAAAAGAAGTTTAAAGTTTGCCTCGAATATCATTTAGGAAACTGCAAAGGCCCCTGCGAAGGTTTACAAGCGGCATCGGATTATGCAGAAGGTATAGAGCATATAAAAAACATTTTAAAAGGAAATACATCTTCCGTTATCCAGCATTTCAAAAAAGAAATGCAAGAGTATGCAGTAAATATGGAATTTGAAAAAGCAGGAATCTTTAAAAAGAAAATACAGGAATTGCAGCACTATCAGGCTAAATCAACTGTTGCAAATGCAAGGCTGGGCACTGTTGATGTTTTTTCGATACTGGAAGAAAATGAAACAGCCTTTGTAAATTACCTGGCTGTTAACAATGGCACCATCTTTCAAACCAAGACAATTACCCTTGAAAAAAAGCTCGAAGAAACAGCCTCAGAGGTATTGATTTTTGCAATCAGTTATCTCCGCAAACAATTCAACAGCGAAACAACAGAAATTATCGTTCCTTTTGAAATTAATTACCCGGAGGAAGGAATTAAAATTACCATCCCCAAAAGCGGCGATAAAAAGAAACTGCTGGAATTGTCACAAAAAAATGTAAACCACTTTAAAGAGGAACTGCGGCTTAAAAAAATTTTATACCTCGAAGAAAAAACGGATGAGGAAGTAATGAAAGTATTGCTGCAGTTACAAAAAGATTTGCAATTGCCGCAGTTGCCCACTTATATTGAGTGTTTCGACAACTCTAACTTTCAGGGCAGCTTTCCGGTTAGTGCAATGGTATGTTTTATTAACGGGCAGCCAAGCCGCAAAGACTACCGCCGCTACCATGTAAAAACTGTTAAAGGCATCAATGATTTTGCAAGCATGAAAGAAGTCGTGTACCGGCGTTACAGGCGCCTGCTGGAAGAAAAACTTCCGCTGCCACAATTAATAATAATAGATGGCGGCAAAGGCCAGTTGAGTGCCGCTATAGAAAGTGTGGCTGAATTAAAATTGCCAGGCACCACAACCGTTGTTGGCCTTGCAAAGAATGAAGAAGAAATATTTTTTCCCGGCGACACCCAGTCTATAAAACTTGCATGGAACAGCGAAAGCCTTAAATTAATACGCCGCATAAGAGATGAAGTGCATAACCACGGCATAACTTTTCACCGCAACCTGCGAAGCAAGGGTGCTTTTAATAACCAGCTGGAACAGATAAAAGGCATTGGCAAAGCAACTGCCGGAATGATGCTGAAAAAATATAAATCGGTAAAAAAAATTAAAGAATTAACTGCAGATGAACTTGCAAAAACTATTGGATATGCTAAAGCAAAAATGGTTCTTGAAAACTTACATGCTGAAGGCAGATAAAAAAAGGGGCCAGGATAAAAATCCAGCCCCGGTTTAAAATCCAATATCCTATGAAAAACCGAGTCAAATATAATCGCTATTCCCGATATAAAATATACCCCAAACCGGGTATTTTTGATGATTTTTTGCTGTATAGCAGCATTTTCAAAGAGACGAGGCAAAATAAAAAGCCCCTCCAACTGGAAGGGCTTTTAAAAAATAGTATCCAATAATCAATAACTCCACAAATCCTGCTCGTAGTTAAATATTTTTTCTTTGATGTTTTCTCCTTCCAGTAATTGAAGTATTGGCTGGTCGGTTAACCCTTTATAGTTTTTAATGTACAGGTCATAGGGGTTATCCATTGTGCTCTTGATAATCCGCCCATAAAACATCCTGCTTTCAAAAAGTTCTTCCCAACTCATCCTTGCCCCAAAGTTTTTGCCATTATATATTTCATACTTGGAAAAAATAGGCCGCATATCCGGATAATAAACCCAGAATAATTCCGATTCACCTAAATCTACTCCGGATGCTGTGATAATTCTTTTCAAAGGAGCAATACCTAAAATTCTCCAGAATAAACGTGAACTTTCTTTGTCAAAAATAACCTCTTCTTTAATCCTGAACTTATAAAATGAATCGAGGTTAATTTCAGGATTCATCAATTTTTGTCCTATCACAACTCCATTGGAATCCCTTATATCTACTGCAATAGGTTCACCGCCTATAGCTTTAGCAACTTCCGGCTTTGTTAGTGGTGTTGTAAATCTATCATCAACATTACTGAAAACAGTTACTGCACTATCATCAATTGCTTTTAATAAAATCGAAATGAATCTTTGGTTGCCGTTATTTTCATCGGCTGCATAGCGAAATGGAAGATTTATTTTTTCTCTTGTATCTATCTC
>JANNAM010000056.1:0-2417 GCA_031384415.1 Bacteroidota bacterium | reverse complement strand
TTTGTATCGTGGTGTGTAACCCTTATTTTAAAATGCTGCTTACCATTTTCAAATTCATCAACAATTGATTTTTGTTGCTGGATAAAGTCAATTAAATCTTTAGATTGAATGATACGTTCAGGATTTCCGGTTTTAAGTACTGCTTCAAATTGTTGATACCGCAAAGGCAGGTTATGAAAATCGGGCAAAGTAATTTTTAATTTCGATGCATCAAGCCCGGACAATACCTTGGTAAACTTTGCAAACTGTTTGGCGGCTTCGTAAGCCTGCGCTGGCTTCTCAACCACATTAATCGTATTTGAGTTTTTCACATAAGGAAAAACACGGAAAGTTCCATCATCAGTAATTACCAGCTCAAACCCTTCATTGCTTTTGAATGGCTGAACAAAAAAGTAGTCAGGATGATGTTCACTTAAATAATCGGCAAGCAGACGAATGTTAGTAGCAATGTCTTCAGGAGTTTTAAATATTTTATCATTAATCCGCTGAAGGATGAATTCATTTTCGTTATCTGATATTTTCCAGGTATTGTTTATAAGACCGCTTCCATAAGGAAGGCAGTTTACACCGGAGAGAGAAAATCCAAATTTTTCCAGAACCTTGTCTAACATTTACACTTTATTTGATTGATCTGTCAGAAAGTTTTTTTTGGTGAATAGTTTTGTTATTAGTGGCCTACTTATTCAGCAGTGGCCGAAGTAGATATCCTTCTTTCCTCAGCAATGCAATCAATCCCATCTCTCCCACCAAATGGCCTGCACCAACGGCCACAAAAACAGATTCCTTTTTCATAATTTCCTTTAATTGCTTCACCCAGTTTTTATTGCGGTTATCTAATAATAAATCCTTGTTCTCTTCCATTCCAAATTCGCTTTTGCTGAAGAGTTTTTCAATTTCACTTAATTGCTGGCTTTTGTAAACCGCAAGCATTGTATCAAACTCAGTTTTATAACCGGCCATGCTGTCAATTGTTTTCAGCAGTTCCTTTGCCTGCTTTTCGTAAGGGATGCTGTCAAATACCGAAGCCTGAAATTCGATTGTTTCCAGTCCTTTGATTTCCTTTTTATCTTTCTTATCAGCTTTTGCCAGTTTCATTATTTCTTCTTCCACACCACTCATCGTTTTGCAGGGCATCATTTTGGGATACAACAACGACTCCAAAAAAAAAGGTTTCATACGCTGAAACATGGTAAGCGGTGTACCCAGCGTATCTTCAAAAAAACTTTCCAGCTTTTTGTATTCTTCTTCGGTGTAAAGATCTTTTAGTTTTTTCCCGTCGTTCATGTTCATCAGCAGCAGGCCGCCAAACATGGTAGCCGGATCATCCATGTCCATTTCAAGGTAAACTTCTTTGGATGATTTTACCGCTTCCTTAAGCGTATTGCTAAGGCGGATGTCTTCTTTGCACATCAGGTGAAACGTTCCAAACAGGTACGTGGGTTTTTCCAGTCCATTGCCGCTCACTTCCCACAGCAGCGAATTATCATCTTTATTTGTCTGCAATTTAATGGCAGCGGTTTGTGCATTGCAGGAACCCAGCATTAAAGCGGCGATAAGTATTTTCAACAATTTCATTTAATCATTTTTGAAAATTAAAAATACTATTAAGAAGCTTTGCTTTAGTTGAATTTTACTTATTTTAGAAAAAATTACATCTAACATGAAACTACCAGTCCTTTTATTTGCTTCTTTGTTAATACAGTTTGCTGCAATAGCTCAAAAGGGTTTGCCTTCCTTAGGCAAAATTGATATTGCCGACCTGCAGATGACCGACTGCGAATTTGACAAAGGCGCCGAAGCTATCAAACTGATAGACTGGGGAAATGTTTTTTATGAAAGAGGAACAGAAGGCATTAGTTTGTTTAAACAGGTAAATGAAAGAAGGGTAAGGATAAAAATACTCAAAGAGAAAGGACTTTCCTATGCCAACCTCACTATCCCCTATTACAGTTTTAATAACGACCAGAAAATTTCTAAAATTGAAGCTTACACTTTTAATGTTGACGAGGGCGGTAAAGTAAAAGTTACCGAGGTTGGTAAAAGTTCTATCTACACAAAAAAAATAAACAGGCGCAGCAGCCAGTTAATCATTGCTTTTCCCGAAGTGAAAGTGGGCAGCGTGATAGAATATAAATATAAAATGGAAAGAGAAGCTTTCTGGATTATCAACGACTGGTATTTCCAGGATCGTATTCCAACCCGGCACAGCGAATACCAGTTAAAAATACCATTGCTTTTCCAGTTTAATGTGCACCCGGTTGTTACTGTTGCACCTGATATAAAAGAAAAAGTATTTGATGATTTTATTGCCACCAACGACGGATTGATTACCGCAAAAACAATGCTGAAGAATTACAGCATGAAAAATGTAGTGGGCATAAAAGAAGAACCCTGGATGGGCTCGCCAAGAGATTACC
>JANNAM010000051.1:0-18626 GCA_031384415.1 Bacteroidota bacterium | reverse complement strand
TTTATTAAATGCCATTATTACTACAGTTAATTATTATGTTCCTGATTAAATGTATTGTTTAAAAAAGGGTTGTTATTAAAATTATATCCAGTCATCAATACTTCTTCTCCGGGATGGTCAACTTTGTTTTTATTTAGGTTTATAAAAAACATAAATAAACCAACTACTACTGCAATGCTTACCAGGCCTATCCATAAAGGATATTGTTCTTCAATTTTTGAGGGATCAATTTTTTCGCCGGGCTTTGTTGAAAAATACAAGTATGTTAAAGCAAGTGCATTATTAAAAAAATGAGCAATAATATTTAACCAGATATTTCCGGTGAGGTAAAACATATAACCCAACACAGCACCCAATGCAAAGCGACTTAAAAAGCCCAGATAGGAACCATGCACTGCACTAAAAATTATTGCAGTTGCTACAATAGCAACCAACGGCATTTTAAACCAACGGGAAAAAAGATTTTGGATTGCACCCCTGAATAATGTTTCTTCAAACACCGCAGGTAATAATGCAATTACTATTAATGAGCTGATATAATCCCATATAGAATCCATTCTTGCTATAACAGCAATTTGTTTATTGTAAGCAGCTTCGGCATTTTTAAATTGTAATAAAGTGGCTTTCGACCAAGGCAGCATTTCGGTTAATTGTTGCAATGCACTCACTGCTGGTAAACTTGCCAGCATAATTAACAGCACTAAACCTACCTGCTGTAAATTGATAGAATGCTTAAAACCCAAATGGGTAAACGCTTTTACATGGCAAAGCCGGGCATATAATACGGGTGGTAAAAAAAATAAAAATGTTGTTGAAATAAATTGCGATATCCTTAAAGCAACTGCATTTTCAGGAACCAGTAACTGATCCATTATTTGTTGAGCATTGTTTTTTGTATGAAAAAAATCAATTTTTCCAATTAAAGGAATAAAGCTCGCCATCCCTCCAATAATTAATCCTGCTCCGCAGAATGCCGCTAAAACTCCCAACTGTGCCCAGTAGTTAAAACGGTTTGTTGCTAAATGCGCCATAGTGATTGGTTATAAAGCCGTAAATTTACGCCCGAAAAAGTTTACAGTTAAAACTTTGCTGTTGAGCAAACAGGAATCAATTTTAATGGAACGCTTTTAAAATTAAATAATAAAATAAATAACAACATCATTATGCCATCAATCGGCCCCATACAGTTACCTGAGTTTCCCTTATTACTAGCGCCCATGGAGGATGTTAGCGATCCACCATTCAGGGCTGTTTGCAAAGACAAGGGCGCTGATTTGATGTACACCGAATTTATTTCTTCGGAGGGTTTGATACGGGATGCTATCAAGAGCCGGAAAAAGTTAGACATTTTTGATTACGAAAAACCTGTGGGCATTCAAATTTTTGGCGGCGATGAAGAAAGCTTATCAATGGCTGCAAAAATTGTTGATGTTACCAATCCGGATTTATTAGACATCAACTTTGGTTGCCCCGTAAAAAAAGTGGCGATGAAAGGCGCCGGTGCCGGCGTGTTAAAAGATATTGATCTGATGGTCCGCTTAACAAATGCTGTAGTAAAATCTACTTCGCTGCCCGTAACAGTTAAAACAAGATTGGGTTGGGATGACAACACAAGAAACATTGAGGAAGTGGCAGAGCGCCTGCAGGATGTGGGTATTAAAGCACTGGCTATTCATGGGCGCACAAGAACACAGATGTACAAAGGCGAAGCTGACTGGACACTGATTGGAAAAGTAAAAAACAATCCACGAATTACGATGCCGATTTTTGGTAATGGCGATATTGACTCGCCGGAAAAAGCATTGGAATATAAAAACCGTTATGGCATTGATGGCATTATGATTGGACGTGCCGCCATTGGTTACCCCTGGATATTTGATGAGATAAAACATTTTTTTAAAACAGGCGAACATTTGCCTGCACCCACCATCGAAGACCGGGTGGCTGTTTGCCGCAAACATTTATATAAGTCGTTTGAATGGAAAGGACCCATTGTTGGCATTTTTGAAATGCGCCGCCACTATGCCAACTATTTAAAAGGTTTACCCAACATTAAAGAGTATCGTGGAAAATTAGTTACCCTGAAAACGGTGGAAGAAATTGATGAAGTGCTAAATGAAATTATTGGAGTGTACGCAGGTTTTGAATTTGAAAAAACTCCGATTGAATTAATAAACTATCATGAGAAGTGCCCGATAGATTAGGGGTTGGGGCGCTGACCTGAGCGAAGCGAAGGAGCGGCCTGAACCTTATCCAGGTTTAATAAATGTTTGAATTTTCTCCGTATAATCCTTAGCCCTTTTTTCTGCAAAATAATCGGCTCCCAGCATCAGAACAGCTTGTATTGTCAATGTCATACCCACTCCATACCAAAATGGTTTACCAGGATTTGTTTTAAACAGCAATATCAAAACAACACCTGCAACAACCAATGCAATTTCCACCCAGCGGTAAATAACAAAATTCTTATTTACTGTTTCCATTCTTGGCAGCTCTTCAGTTTTTACAAAAGCAGCAGGCTCCATTCCCATTTTATAGGCTATCTCCGCCCCCTGCCTATCGCTTCTTGCATATATAGTATAGCCAACAACAATTTGTACGATACCTATCACCAGCAGCGGAACAGCAGCGCCTTTAAAAAACGAAGGATTTGTTTTAATAAAAAAGAAAAACACAACTGAAAGAGTAACAGCAATGATTCCTATAGTGAGAAATAAAAGGCTTTCCTGTTTTTCGGCAGAAAAATATTTATAGATAAAACTAAAATCCTGCTGTTCAAACATACAATTCTTATTGGGTGATTACTTTTATAATTTCTTTGTCATAAGGCTCAATGGCTGGTCCAAAATAATTTATCAGCCTGCCGTTTTCATCAACAATGTATTTACTAAAATTCCAGACCGGGGGCTGGTTATTCCAGCCATTTTTTGCAGCATCAGTAAGCCATTGAAATATGATGTTCTGTTCCCTGTTTTTTATTACAACAGATTTTTTCATCAACGGAAAAGTAACGCCAAAATTGGCTTTACAGAATTCAGCAATCGCTGCATCCGTTCCTTTTTCCTGCTCTTTAAAATCATTTGCTGGAAAACCAATTATTGTTAGTTTGTCTTTGTACTCAACAGAAAGTTTTTCCAGATCAGCATACTGATTGGTGTAGCCACAATCGCTGGCAGTATTAACCAGCATTACTCTCTTTCCTTTTAGTGAAGCAAAGTCAAAAATCCTTCCGTCAATCAATGTATCTTTTAAGTCATAAAAAGAAACAGGCGGTGCTGCATTGGCATTTGAAAGTGTTTTATCGTTCTTTCCCTTTAGTTTTGCCAGCCACATCCATGCAGGATAAACTGCCTTTAAAAATTTTTGGCGGTACGTCATATTTTTAGAATTTCGGTTTGCTATTTCCACATAGATGACAAATATGCCAACTAATACTATAATAACAACAATAAAACGTTTTAGTTTTTTGTATTTTTGATTTACTATCATACTTAAATTTCATATTCACATCAATCTTCTACATTTCCTCCCCCTTTGGGGGAGATAGAGGGCCTTTATCTTATCACCCACTTAAACAATTTCAACTTCCCTTTAAACGGAGGATACTTTATAGATGGGTCGAACCAAGTCGGTGTTTTCATCACTGCCTTCTTATGGCTAAAAGTATCAAAAGAATTTTTGCCATGATAACTTCCTGTGCCGCTGAAACCACGGCCGCCAAATGGCAAATTATGGTTGGTTAAATGCCAGCTTGCATTGTTTACGCAGCCGCCGCCAAATGCTACACTGCCAAGCCAGTCTTTTTCTTTTGCACTGCTGGAAGTAAACACATAAAATGCCAATGGGTTTTTATTCAGCTCAATTATTTTTAAGGCTTCCTCTTTTGTATTGAAAGAAATAATTGGGAGTATTGGCCCGAATATTTCATCTTTCATTATTCCTGATTCCAAACTCACTTTATCAACAATAGTTGGTTCGATAAACAGTTTGTCTTTGTCTGTTCGTCCACCATGTAAAACATTTCCCTGTGATAAATAATTTATCAGCCGGTTAAACTGGCGTTCATTAATAATCTTGCTGTAGTTATAACTCTCTTCTGGCCTGTTACCAAAGAATTTTACTATGGTTGTTTTTAATGCGGCAACCAACTCCTCTTTTTTACTTTCATGCACCAGTACATAATCGGGTGCCACACACATTTGCCCTGCGTTGCTGTATTTTGTCATCGCAATTCTTCTGGCAGCTACTTTTATGTTGGCATCGCTTTCCACAATGCAGGGGCTTTTGCCTCCCAGTTCCAATGTTACCGGCACTAATTTTTCAGCAGCCATTTTATAAATTATTTTTCCCACGGCAGTACTGCCGGTATAAAATACATGATCAAAATCAAAATTGTTCATCATCTCCGGAATCACTGTAGCACCATCGCCTTCGGTAAATAAAATATATTCCGGCGGAAAAGTTTCTTCTATCAGCTTCCTCATTATTGCCCCCGTTGCAAGTGCAAACTCAGATGCTTTCAGCACCACACAATTACCGGCGGCAATAGCACCCACCATCGGCGTAAATAATAATTGCAATGGATAATTCCACGGGCCAATGATTAACACCACACCCAGCGGTTCTTTCATCACAAAACTTTTAGATGGAATGTTCAGCAGGTTTGTTTTCACCAGGTCCCGGTGCATCCATTCTTTAAAATGCTTTAGCGTAGCATTTATTTCACTCAGTAAAAAACCGGTTTCTGTTACCCAGCTTTCTTCGGGGCTTTTTTTTAAATCGCTGTATAAAGCTGTGTGAAATTCATTTTCATATTTTAATAGTGCGGTTCTTAATTTTTTCAGTTGCTCTTTGCGAAAGGAATAAGATTTGGTAGCACCAGATTCAAAATAGCGGCGCATTGCCGAAAGTTGATTTATGTTTGCCATTACAGCTAAATTTGTGGCAAGGTAAAAGAATTTAGCTAAGAGGGAAAAAGAGAAAATGAGTTTATGACAGAAGAACAATACATGAAACAGGCTTTGAAAGAAGCACAAAAAGCTTTTGACAGCGATGAAGTGCCGGTTGGTGCTGTCATTGTTATGAATGATACCATCATTGCCCGTGCTCATAACCAGACAGAGTTACTTACCGACAGCACCGCTCATGCAGAAATACTTGCTCTCACCTCTGCCTACAGTTTCCTTGGCAGCAAATATTTACCTGAGGCAACTTTGTATGTAACTGTTGAACCCTGCCTCATGTGCTGCGGCGCTTTGTATTGGAGCAAGATTGGAAAAATTGTTTGGGGAGCCGATGATGAAAAAAATGGTTTTAAAAAAATTGCCGGGGAGAAGAATCCGTTTCATCCTAAAACTGAATTAATAAACGGCATATTGAAAGATGATTGTGCCCAACTAATGAAAGACTTTTTTAAGGCAAGAAGATAACTTATTGAACCAGCAGTTTCTTCTTCAGTATTTTTTCATTTTGCTGCAGTATAATAAAATAAAGCCCTTGCTGCAGCGAAAACATAACAGCAATAATTTCATTGCCGCTAATAAGAAGACGCTTTTCATCTTTCACTTTGTTTCCCCTGCTGTCATTAAACTGAACCTGTATAAATCCCGGTTCAAAACCACTTACTTCAATTTCAATTTTATTCCTTGCCGGGTTGGGATAGAGTTTTGCAGCTTCAACTACCTTTTTGGCAACAGCAATACTGTCCTTCATCCCTTCGGGCTGGGCATATACTTTCAGAAAACAAAACAAGGCAGAAGAAATAACCAGCAACTCTTTCATTTTTCTGAAACGAAAGGCCATTCATTTTCGTTTTCCGTAAATCTTAATGTTTTGATAAAGGATTTGTTTGATTGCTAAACCAATGAAGTGTAAATTTGTTTTCTTCATAAACAAACTAAAATAATACACTATGGCATTTACATTACCGGCTCTGCCTTATGCACACGAAGCATTAGAGCCACATATTGACACAACCACCATGCAAATTCATCATGGCAAACACCAGCAGGCTTATGTAGATAACTTAAACAAAGCCATTGCAGGCACTGAGCATGAAACTAAAAGCCTTGAAGAACTGGTAAAACATGCAGGCAGCATTAGCCCGGCAGTTCGCAACAATGGTGGCGGGCATTGGAACCACAGTTTCTTTTGGGAGAGTTTAGCTCCAAATGCAGGGGGAACTCCCTCAGGCAAACTGGGCGATGCAATTACAGGAGCATTTGGTTCATTCGATGCATTCAAAGAAAAATTTGCAGCAGCAGGCATGACTCGTTTTGGAAGTGGCTGGGCATGGTTAATAGATAAAGATGGCAAGCTGGAAGTTTCTTCCACTCCCAACCAGGACAACCCATTAATGGAAGTGGCAGATGTAAAAGGCACCCCCATTTTAGGCTGCGATGTTTGGGAACATGCATATTACTTAAAATACCAAAACCGCAGGGCCGATTACCTCGCCGCTTTCTGGAATGTGGTAAACTGGACTAAAGTGGCTGAAAGATTTGAGAAAGCATAGTCCACATTTAATATTTTATACCAACTGCCTCCAAATACGGAGGCAGTTTTATTTTTTATTAAATAAGACATTTTTAAACCTGTAGTTTAACGCAGCTGCATAGCAATACAATAAGCGATGCTTATTAAAATTGAAGAAATCAAAACTGATAGCGCCAATTTATTGCTGACTCTGAACAGCGTTTTGATATCAGGCCTTGCAAGAATATATAAGAGTAATCCATGACCTGCTAAAGTAATAATCATTTCAGCCATATTATCAGAACCACGGAAGTTGTATGAATTAAAAGTTGCCCCCATAACATAAACCAATATTGTTGCAACCTTTAAAACCGACATAAACATTGCTAAAATCCAGCCCGGTTTATATTTTTTAAACAATAAAAAAATAATTACAGGCGTAAGAAATAAATTAAGATAATAACCCAGCAGGTAGATAAATGGAATACAGTAATCACAATCAAAAAGATAATAGCGAATGTTATAGGCAGAATTTAGTATCAAAATATATTGCAGCACCCACAAAACGCCAAGTATATTCATCCAGTTGTTACCCTTATTATTTACATTTTTACCGGCAGCATTTAATGTGTCAGCTTTTGCTGTTGTAATTCCGGCATCAGCCGCAACTGTTTTTCCTGTATTGCCGCCAGCGATAGAAACAACAGAGTCAATAAGGCCAACAATATAGCCACCAATAAGGCCCCCCACAAATAGAACTACAAAAATGTTTGACTCATCATTGCCTATTGATTCATAATTATTAGCCAGGAAAAGAATTACAGCGCTTAAAAGAATACAGGATGGATAAAGCCATTTTCTATTGGCGGAGGGTTTTGAATAAAAAAGGCCAAAACCAAATACAAATAAATGAATGAGCGCCGCCATGTACCATTTTTTTTCCTGAGGTGCATTTAATACTGTATGCTCCCGCTGTATATTTTCCTTCAGAGCTTTTTCTTTAATTAGTTCCGGCTGTTCTTCCTTTGCTTTCCTTTCTTCTTTAATGGGTTCCTCTTTAATTAATTCCTGCTTTTTTTCCGGAGGAGGAATTATTTCTTTAACAACTTGTTGTCCGCCACCCTGCGTTCTGGCAAGCAGTCTTTTCTTTACTTCAAGGTATTCTTTGCATTTATTTTTTTTAGATAAAACAGAAAACTCCTGTTTTATTTTCAATGCTTCTTCGTAATGCTCAATTGCTTTTTCATACTCCTGGTCCTCAAAAAAAGAATCAGCTGCTCCGACCAATAAAAGATACTGGCTTTCCTGTTTTCCTTTTTCCATCTCTGCTCTTAAGCTTTCATCATCGGGATATTGCTCCTGCAATTTGTTAAATTCTGCCAATGCCTCATCGGTGCGTCCATCCTGCATCAGCTGTCTTGCTTTAAGTTTCCAGTTTTCAACAGAGAATTTAAGGTTACGGGCTATGTAAAAATTAGAAAGAGGTATGTTCAGTTCGCTTTTATAACGGGGTTCCGGAAAATTTTTTTCTTTGAGATTATGAGTCACTGTTTCATAAATATCTTTCAGGGCAATTTGTTCATGATTATTATCCAGGCCGTTTTTGAGCACATTAATCATTTCGCCGGTAAAAAATGTATGTTGCTTATCCGTATTAAAATAAGACACTTCGTCGCCCGAAGAAGAGGTGAAGATGTATGTACCTTTCACGTTGAAACCTGCAAGAAAATCTTCTTCACCCTGTGTAGCTATGCCGCTGTGGCATGCATCAAGGATAACTATTTTTTGCGCCGCAGAAGATTGCTTTAAGATGACGTTTTTTACAAAATCAAAATCAATTCCACTGATGAGATGATCGCCTATTTTTTTTGATTTTTTTGCAACAAGAAAAAGTTTTTTAGCATCGGCCTTATACCCATGGCCTGCATAATAAATAAGCATGGTTTCAACATTTGGCTGATTGCTGAGTAAAAGCAACTGTTCTTCAATTTCGCCACTGTTTTTATTAAGCGCCACGGTAATATTTTCAGGAGGTATTCCGATAATCTTTTTATCAGTAAGCATTTGGTAAAAATCCTCCACATTTCCTTTAACGGGTTTAATTGGTGGAAAATTAAAATCAAATTCACTGTTGCCTATCAGCAATACCTTTGTATTTTTTACATCAATGGCAAAATTGAGTTTATTGAGTTGGGTAATTTGTCCATTGCTGTCGGTAACAAAAGATTTAACGGCACTACCATCGTTTTGTTCGGTATAAACCTCAATATCCGGCTTGCCTTCGTCTTTTCTCTTTTTCAGCCATTTTTTTATCACTTTCGAAAAAGAATGCCCCGACTTTTCAAGCGCCATTTCCATACCGGCTTTAAATGCCAGTTCACCTGCAACATGTGCAACTAAACCTGCTACTGCAAGAATACTCATAGTACCCTCAACAGGAGCCTGCTCTTTTAATTGTACCTGTACATCACTTATTTCCTGCTCATGAATAAAATTACGCAGGTCATAAATCTCATTTATTGCGTCGGGACCTTTTATTTCAATATCAATTGTCATGCAGCCAGTTTAAAAAGAAAAACCTGGTGAACAGGGTTTATCGCATTTTAAATTTATAAAAAAAACATTGAAAAAAGAAATGCCTTAAGTAATGGGTTTTCAGGTAATAGATAAATTGCCAGTTAGTTGAGAAGGATTTTTCTTTTTTTTGCTTATTTTACAGTATAAATTAACAGGTATGAAAAAGCAGTTTTTAATTACGTTTATAATAACATTACTTAGCAGTTCGTTGCTTGCTCAAATGCCAACCGAAAAAGAAATAAAAGCAAAAAAGATAAAAAAGATAACCATCTTCGGAAAAGAAAAAGGCGCCGAAAGCAACACTAAAACTGAGTATTATTATGATGCCGAAGGCAACGACACCGCAAGGTATGATGAAGGCCAGCGAAGTTCTTATAAGATCATTGAATACAACACTAAAAGAAAACCTGTTAAGATAACAGATTATGCCCCCGATGGAAAAGAAACCGGCGTAACAACTTATACCTATAAAGCAGATGGGAGTTCAGCAGCAACATTTACCGATACCCATTTTGGAATGAAAAATACTTATCAGTACGATAAGAACGGGAAAATTTTACAATTCTCAATACCTGACGGTAGTGTAGTAAAATATATTTACAACAGTAAAGGTTTACTTACAAAACAATATTCAATACCCAGTAATGGCGGCGTAAAATATACCACCATTTATACCTACAATGCAAAGAATAAAATGGTTCTTTCAAAAAGAACAGGAGACTACGCAAGCACAGGTAAATATGAATATGATAAAAGCACCGGGCTATTAATAAAAACTGAATCTATATCGCCTGAATATTCCAGTACTTCAACTTACGAATATTCTTATTAAGGCACCGGGTCGTAGCCATGGCCGCCCCATGGATGGCAACGGGCAACTCTTTTAATGGTAAGCCACAAACCTTTTATTGGCCCGTATTTTTTTAAAGCTTCAATGCCATAGTGTGAGCAGGTAGGTGTATAACGGCATTTGCTGCCCAGCCACGGCGAAATAATCCATTGATACAATTTTATCAAAACGATAAAAGGAAAACTAAGTATTTGCAGCACTGTCTTCATCAACAATTTTTTTTAAGCGCTTTAATGCAGCCGCCATTTTTTCATCTATCAGTTTATATTCGGGCAATTCGTTGCCGGTATAAATAAAAAAAACAGCAAGGTTTTTATCACCGGCTTTCATTTTTAGCTGCAGCTCATTTTTTTGTAAACGGTAAGCTTCTTTCATCAAACGTTTTACCCTGTTGCGGTCAACGGCTTTTTTAAAATACTTTGTTCCGGCAGTAAAGCCAGATTGAAGATTTGAAACCGGAATTTTTGCCTCCCCTAATAAATAAACAACCCTGAAGGGGAAGAGTGAAAATGACTTCCCTTCTTTGAATACCTTTTCAATCAGCTTCCTGCTTTTAAGGCGCTCATTTTTACCCAGTGTGTATCGTTGCGTTGCTTCCAATATGCTAAATTAAAAAAGCCCTTTATAATAAAGGGCTTAAATTTATTTTATTCCCCTTTGGGGGGATAGTTGTTTATTTCTTATCTCCGTGTTCGCTGGAAACAGTCAGTTTATGACGTCCTTTTTTTCTGCGGCTCGCCAATACTTTACGGCCGTTGGCAGTTTCCATGCGCTTGCGAAAACCATGTACTGTTTTTCTGCGACGCTTATGCGGTTGATAGGTTCTTTTTTTACCTGGCATTGTTTACAATTTTTTTCCTTTTACAAAATAATTTTTCTAAAAACACCCACCAGGGCACCATCCCTGCTGTTTTGAAAGGACGGCAAAAGTAGGGTAAAATTGTGGATTTTAGTTTGCAGATTTTAGATTTTTTGCTGCTTACAGGTTTAGATGAACAGATTTCATCTCTTTTCCATAGAAAATGGCGGCATGAGTATCAAAATCTTCTGCCGAATCAGTTGTAAAAAAGTCAATATTGCCAGCTTTGCTGCACTTTTCGGCTATTTCCGGATGACGGCTTAAGTAATCAGCAAGACTGCCGGCTACAATTGCTCCCTGCGACAGTACTTCCATTCCGGCAGGCGCAAACTGCTTTATTTTATCTGTTAACAGAGGATAATGAGTGCAGGCCAATAAAATAGTATCAATGGCTGCATCCTCCGCCAGTAAATCATCAATGTATTTCTTTACAAAATAATCTGCCCCGTCAGTTTGGTACTCATTGTTTTCAATCAGCGGTACCCACATGGGGCAAGCCTGCTGCTGTACTTTTACCTGCGGATAAAATTTTTCTATCTCAATAGGGTAAGAACCTGATTGCACAGTGCCTGTGGTGCCAAGCACTCCCACATGGCCAGTCTTTGTATAATTGCCTATTACTTCTGCTGTGGGCCGTATTACGCCTAAAACTCTTTTGGAAGCAGCTATTTTAGGCAAATCATTTTGCTGAATTGTTCGCAACGCTTTTGCCGATGCAGTGTTGCAGGCAAGAATTACCAGAGGGCAATTCTGTTTAAAAAACCATTGCACACATTCTAATGTGTACTGATAAACTGTATCAAAACTCCGGCTGCCATAAGGCGCTCTTGCGTTATCGCCCAGGTATAAATAATCGTATTGAGGCAGTTGGGCAGCTATTTCTTTTAAAACAGTTAATCCGCCGTAGCCGCTGTCAAAAATACCAATGGGGCCTTTGTTCATACATCAAAAATAAGAAAGCCTCCTGATGTATCGGGAGGCTTTCGGTAATTATGTTTATGCGGTATTAATTATTTGGTTTAATGCCGGGGTTTGTTTTTGGTGCCGGAGGTTCTTTAATACCCAGTTTCTTTTTTACCAGTCCAATAATATCATCTCCCGGAGGGCCAACAATTACTGAAGCATAATCCAGTACATAAGCATAGCCATTTTCTTTTGCTACTGCTTTAATGGCTTCCATTGCTTTGTTGCGGATGGGAATAAATTTTTGCTGTGCCTGTGCATTTGCTTTTTCCTGTGCTTCAGTATTATAATTCTGAACCCTTTGATACAATGCTACAATTTCGCCCCTTTTAATTTCTTTCATGCTGGGGGTTAATTTTGCAGAGTCAAGCACAAACTGATTTGCTTTATCATCAGCTTCTTTTGCAAGGTCTTCGCCTTGTTTTTGTAATGACGCCTGGTATTCATTCAGCTCAGTATCGGCTTTTGCTGCTTCGGGCATGAAGCTTATCAGTTCCTGGGTGTTAATATACCCGATTTTGTTTTGTGCACCGGCACTAAAAATTGCTAATGCCATCACAGCTGCTACTAATAACTTTTTCATTGTTGTTTTTATTTGTTTGTTTTTTTCCGGTGACAACCGGAGTTTTTATTAAGTAGTTTCTTACATCAAATTGGCTGCCTGTAAAAAACTGTTGTGAATTATTTAACACCCAGGTTCTTCAATACTTCTTCGCTTCGGTCCAGTTTTGGGTCGGCAAAGATAACAGTAATTCCCTCACTTTTATCCAAAATAAAATCAAATCCTTTTTCTACTGCCAATTTTTGTACTGCGTTGTAAACCTTGTCCTGTATGGGTTTTATGAGTTCCTGCCTTTTCTTAAACAGGTCGCCTTCAAAACCAAAATGTTTTTTCTGCAAATCCCTTAGCTCCTTGTCTTTATTATACAGTTCATCTTCTCTTTTCTTTTTCAGTTCATCACTCAGCATCACCTGCTCGGCGTCATAATCTTTATACATTTTGTCGAGCAATACCTGTTTCTGGTCAACTTCCTGCTGCCAGATTTCGCTGAACTGGTCTAATTTTTTTTGTGCTTCTTTGTATTCAGGCATCTTGTCTAAAATAAATTTAGAATCAATAACAGCATAGCGCTGTGCAACAGAAACTGTTGCAATGATAAAGCTGCAGGCTGCAAGCAGGAAAATCTTTTTCATGTTTAGAATTTTAGAATTTCAATTTAAAATTATTATTCGGGTTCCTGGCCAAGCATAAAGGTAAATTTAGCGGCACCCTTTAAACCACCAGTTTGGTTATACCTGTCAAATCCTACGCCATAATCAAAACCAAGCAAGCCAAACATGGGCAAAAAGAAACGCATTCCAAGCCCGGCACTTCTGCGTAATTTAAATGGATTGTAATCCTTAAAGCTATACCAGCCATTGGCTGCTTCAAAAAATGCAAGGCCATAAATGGTGCTGCTTGCATTGGTGCTAAAGGGATAACGGAGCTCTAATATATATTTGTTAAAGATGGTAAAAAATTCTGTTGGTGTTCCGCCATCGGGGTTAATTTTTGGATTGGAAGTGGAATAAACCGGGTAACCCCTGTGAGCAATAATATCATAGCCCAGCAAAGCAAAGTTGTTGCTTAAGCCTGCATCGCCCAGTTGAAAACGTTCGAAAGGAGATACATTCAAACTTTGATTGTACCTGCCTACAAAACCATACTTGGCTGCTGCTTTTAAAATAAACTGTTTATTATGCTCGGCGCCTTTTGCATTGCCGATAGGTATAAACCACTCGCCGTTAAAGCGCCATTTATGAAACTCGGGCAATTTGTACTGGTTTTCGGAACCGCTGGTGATGCCTATTAAAGAGTAAGGCAGTGTAAACTGACCGCTTAACAGGAAGTTGCTGCCGCCTGTTGGGAAAATAGGGTTTGGCCCGGCAGAGTTACGCACCAATGCAATTTTTAAACTGATGTTGGTAGATGTTCCGTTTTTTAAACCCTGGAACAACTGGCCGTAATTTTTTAATTTATACTGCTGAAAATTTAAAGAGTAAATGAGATTAAAAAAGTCATCGGGCCATTTTAACTGCTTGCCCAATGATACGCCAACACCAATTGTTTTTATGAAAGAAGTGTCGCCGCATGCCCTGCAATAACCACCAAACTGATCGTAGGCATTTGCATATTTTGTATTGTAATAACTTACGGTAAATGAGTTTCTTTTTTTACCTCCCAGCCATGGTTCGGTAAAAGAGAAATTGTAAGAACGGAATGCCCTGCCATTGGATTGAATTCTTGCACTTAACTTTTGGCCATCGCCGGAGGGCAAGGGATCCCAGGTAGATTTTTTATCAATATTTTTCAGGGAGAAGTTATTGAATGTAACGCCCAGGGTTCCTGTTAAGCCAATGCCGCCGCCAAAACCTGCCGATAATTCCAACTGGTCGGATGATTTTTCTTCTACTTCCCAGTTAATATCTACTGTTCCATCGGCCTGGTTGGGCACCACCTGCGGATTTATTTTTTCAGGATTAAAATATCCCAACTGCGATAATTCCCTTTGTGTACGGATGATATCGGAGCGGCTGAATTTTTCTCCCGGCACTGTTCTTAACTCCCGGCGGATAACATAATCTTTTGTTTTGTCGTTGCCCGAAATGGTGATTTTGCCATAAGTTGCCTGCGGCCCTTCCGACATGCGTAATTCAAAATCTATTGTATCATTATAAACAGCAGTTTCAACAGGGTCTACGTGAAAGAATAAATAACCATCATCCATAAAAAGGCTTCCAATATCGCCGCCTTCGGCAGAAAGCTGTTTGCCTAATTTTTTATTAAGCAGTTCAAAATTATAAATATCACCTTTGTTAATGCCTAATAAAATATTCAAAATTGAATCGGAATATTTTGTGTTTCCCTTCCATGCTATATTGCCAAAATAATATTTTCTTCCTTCGTTAACTTTTACAAATACATTGAGGTTGCCGTTTGAATAAGTTTGAGTGTCTGATACAATCGTTGCATCCCTGTAACCCTGGCTGTTGTAATATTCCAGCAGGCGCTCTTTATCTTCTCCGTATTTTTTATCGCTGAATTTTGCAGAGCTGAAAAATTTAAACCTAAACCAGGGATCAAGATAATCTTTGGTTTTAGTGGGCGAAAGATAACCGTAGTCCTGCAGGTATTCATTAAAACTCATCCTTGTTACCGTATCGCCATAAGGGCTTTGCACATTAGAAGGTTTAAGGCTCAGTCTCATCATTTCTTTGGTGCCCTTCATCTGTTTTTTCAGCTTGCTGTCTGCAATGGTTTCGTTGCCCGAAAAATTTACCGAGTTTACTTTTACCTTGTTGCCCTTGTTTATAAAAAAGGTTAAAGAAATTGCATTGTTTAAATTAGGCATTTCTTCTTCCTTCATCGATATTTCTACATTGCGGTAACCTTTGTCGTAATAGAATTTACGGATGGCTTCCACAGCGCTCAGTTTCATATTTTCATTAACCACCCTTTCTTTTACAAGCTGCACTTTTCCTTCCAGGTCGTCTCTTTCTCCTTTTTTAACCCCCACAAATTTAAAGTCGGCAAGGCGTGGCCTTTCGGTAATGGCAATTTCAATTGATAAATCCCGGCCCGATAATTTGGTGAAATAAATTTCTACTTGTGAGATTAGATTTTGCCTCCATAATTTAGCGATGGCTTTACCAAAAGCATCTGTTCCGGGAATCTGCACTTTATCGCCAACGGCAATGCCCGAAATGGAAACAATAAGGTTTGGATCGAAGGCTTTGGTGCCGGTTACTGTTATATCTGCAATAGTGTATTCTTTGGGAATTTTAGAATTGAGGATTTCCATCAACGCCGGATCAACAGAAACTGGTGTGGTATCCTTTGAGATTTGGGCAGCCGAAGTTTTGGTGGCGGCAACAACAATAACAATAAATAAAATCCTTTTGTAAATCCTGTGCATCAATTGGTTTTTATGTGCGGCAAATTAAGCCCATTAATGAAAACTATTTGTTAAACTAGCTTACTAAAGCCTCTCTCCGGCCTCTCCCAGAATACGACCTCTCCCTAAATCCCTAATACTTTATACTTCTTTTCTTCTATTTATCAGCCAGCGAAAAAATTACACTGCCCTCCCCTTCCCGAACTTTAGACTTTAAACCACCTTTACCTGTTCGCTTGTTTTGCCAAACCTGCGTTCCCTGCTTTGATAATCGAGAATGGCTTCGTATAAATTCTCTTTACGGAAATCGGGCCAGAGAGTGTTGGTAAAATACAGCTCGGCATAGGCAAGCTGGTACAATAAAAAGTTACTTATGCGGTATTCGCCGCTGGTTCTTATCATCAACTCGGGATCGGGAAAACCGGCAGTGGTTAAATACTGCTGAAAAGTTCCGGCATCTACATCCGCTGCTTTCAGGTTTCCGCTCTCTACTTCCTGTGCTATCTTCTTTACTGCATTTATAATTTCCCAGCGGCTGCTGTAGCTTAATGCCATTATCAGGTTAAGCCCGGTATTTACACTTGTTTCGTCCAGCGCTTCTTTTAGTTCTTTTTTAGCAGCATCGGGCAGCATATCGGTATCGCCAATAACATGCAGCCTGATATTGTTTTTATTGAGTGTGGGCACTTCCTTGCGGATGGTGTCTATCAGCAGTTCCATAAGGCCTGCTACTTCATGCTGCGGCCTGTCCCAGTTTTCGGTGCTGAAGGCATAGAGGGTAAGGCATTGAATACCCAGTTCGGCAGCGCCTTCGGTGATATCCCTTACACTTTCCACACCATGAAAATGGCCATAGAGACGGTCTTCGCCCTTATCTTTTGCCCAGCGCCCATTGCCATCCATGATGATGGCAATATGCTTTGGCAGCCGCTGAATATCTATGGAATCTTTAAGGCTCATAAACACATAAAATGAGTAGTCACGCTATGAGCGTGACTTTGGGGGGCGAAGGTAGGGAAAATGGGTGGAAACTGGAGGCTGCTGGTTGGAAGTTTTAAGTTGCGGAAAGGTTATGGATGATGGCCGGGGTTGCAGAAAGTTGCAGGAGTGTTTTAAAGGTTGGGAGAAGCTTTTAGTAAATCATAATCCTTTGTGATTAAGATTCCAATGCTTTCAGGAAGTCAAAATTCTTTGGGATTATGATTCAAATGAATTCAGAAAGCCGCAAGCCTTTGGGATTGCAATTCCAATGCTATCAGGAAATCAAAAGCCTTTGGAATTACAATTCCAATGAATTGCGGAAGTTGCACAAAATAAAATGGTTGAATAAGATTTTTGGAAGGATAATGGTGTTTTTACTTTTTCTTTAAAAAGAACCGGGAGCAGCCCGGCTCTTTTTTTAACACTTAAATTAATTAACCTATTAAATACAACGCTAAAATAAAAACAGAAAACGAAAAAAACAATACCCCAAAGTGGTAATTTTTTTGGGGGAATAAATACGGCAGCAATTTTATATTTTTAAAGATGCAAACTATTATTTTAAAACCCCTGCGCCACCGCAATGCAGAATGTATCGGAATTTTTTTTGAGTACAACAAAGCATTGAAAGACATTGTAAGAAAACTGCCCGCCATAAAATGGAGCCATACAAACAAATGCTGGTGGCTGCCGCTTAATAAAGAAAACTACACTAAAATTACAACCGCCTTTGGCAATGCAGCTACAATTGATAATGCATTACTAAAAACTTTTTTAGAAAAAAGAAAACAGGCAGCAGCCACAACAGCACCTGCACAAAAAGCACAATCCCCAAAACCCATCAGCCATACAGCAGCCTTTAAGCTAAGCCCCCCCAACCTGGTGGCGCTTGAAAAATTTATTGAGCATTTAAAACTAAAAGCCTACAGCCCATCTACCATTAAAACCTACCGCAACGAATTTTTGCAACTGCTGCAATTGCTAAAAACAAAACCAGTAGATAATTTAAACGCCGCCGACCTGAAACGCTACATGCTGTATGCAATGGAAAAAGAAGGCATCAGCGAAAACACCGCACACAGCAGATTGAATGCATTAAAATTTTATTACGAGCAGGTGCTTGGCAGAGAAAAGTTTTTTTGGGAGATACCGAGGCCAAAGAAACCCATTCAATTGCCCAAACTATTAAATGAAGATGAAATAAGAAGGCTGTTTAATGCGCTCACCAACAAAAAACACAAAGCCATGCTTTTTACGGCATACAGTGCCGGGCTAAGGGTAAGTGAAATTGTGAACTTAAAAATTACAGATATAGACAGCAGGCGCATGCAGATATTTATTGAGCGGGGCAAAGGCAAAAAAGACCGGTACGTAAACCTGAGCCCTGTGCTGCTGGATATTTTAAGAAGTTACATAAAAGGATACAAGCCTGCGCCCGCCAAATATTTATTTGAATCGGAGCAAACATTATCCAGCTATCCTACCCGGACGGTGCAACAGATATTTACCAGTGCAAAAAATAAAGCAGGCATAAAAAAAGAAGTAGGCGTTCACAGCCTGCGGCATAGCTTTGCCACACACCTGCTTGATAAGGGAACCGATATAAAGTATATAAAAGATTTACTTGGGCATTTTGATATAAAAACCACCGAGCGCTACCTGCATGTAAGCAAAAAGCAATTGGTAAATATAATAAGCCCCTTTGATGATTTATGGAAGAATGAGCAGATAGACTGGTAGCAGCAGGAAAATATTTTTTATGATAACAAAAAAAATATTAATTTAACATTTAATAGCTGCGCTTGGAAAACATGTAACTAAGGGTTGGCTTTGCCTTAATTATTGGACTTAAAACTAACACATTAAAAAAAACAATAAATGTCATTGATGCTATAAACAATACAGAATGTATAACACTAAAGTACTGATTGCCAGTGTTAATTTTGTTGAGGAGGTAGCGTATAATAACATCAATGCTATATGTTGT
>JANNAM010000269.1:0-9287 GCA_031384415.1 Bacteroidota bacterium | reverse complement strand
TGCCAGCGGCCTGGGGCTCAAAATTTTTGATGCTTACCGGCCTTATGCGGTTACTGAAAAAATGTGGGAGCCTGTTAAAGATGACCGCTATGCCGCCGACCCCAAAAAAGGAAGCGGACACAACCGTGGCATTGCAGTGGATGTAACTATCATTAATTTAAAAACAAAACAGGAACTTGAAATGGGCACGGCTTTCGATAATTTCAGCGATACTGCCCATCATACATTTACTAATTTGCCCGAAGAAATTTTGCAAAACCGGTTGCTGCTTAAATCAGTTATGGAGAAACATGGTTTTAAAGCATTGGATACCGAATGGTGGCATTATTATTTGCCTGCGGTAAAAGATTTTGAATTACTCAATATAAAGTTTGCCGATTTGGGCAAGGCAAAAAAAATCAATAATCATTCTCATTAGCCGGCTTGGCTTTGGTTTCTGGTTTTGCTGGTTTATTCTTTTTGTCGTCGCCGGGTTTAAGGGCAGGCAGGGGAGTAAGCTTAATGTCTTTTTTATCTGCAGGCTTGTTGTTTATTATTTTGTTGTTGGTATCTGCAGGGGCTTTTATTATTTCACTTTCAATCGGAATTTTTTCCTCTGGCTTATTATCATCAATAACAGGTGCATCAATAAAATCATTGGCATCGCCATTGCCCTCATCGGTAAGGCTGTCGCCCTGGTTAACTAACTTACTTAAATCTCCGTCGGCCGAAAACTCAGGGTTATCCATGTTGGCGGGTTTATTAAACTCTTTTATTTTGCCATAATGCAATTTTTTATCAGCATATACTTTACTCATAAAAATGCCCCACTTGGGAGCAGCCATTTCATTACCACCCGATGTTCCTGCATAAATACGGATAAAAGGTTCTTCGCAACCAACCCATGTACCGGCCAGCAGTTCGGGAGTGTAACCAATGAACCATCCATCGGAGTTGCCATTGGTGGTGCCGGTTTTGCCTGCTTTTTGAACGGGAATATTATAACTGTTCAATCTTGCTGCTGTGCCAAATTTTACAACACCCTGCATTAATTGTATCATGGTGTAAGCTGATGCTTCACTCATTACCTGTTTGCTTTCGGCCTGAAACTGTTCCAATATATTTCCGCTTTTATCTTCAATCCTGGTAATTAAAATAGGCTCAATATTAAAACTGTTATTAGGAAACATGCTGTAAGCCTGCAGCATTTCCAGCATAGGTATTTCTGCAGCGCCTAATGCTATAGAAATGTACGGGGGAAGTTTTGCTTTGATGCCGCAATTGGCTGCAAACTCAAGCACTCTTTTTACACCAACCAAATTGGCTATCCTTACCGAGGCGGTATTTTTAGAAAACGCAAGGCAGTTGGCCATTGTTCCGCCGCCGCCGCTGAACGTACGCATTTCTTTACCATACTGAACTGCGCCACCGGGTATAACTGTAGCTGGTGTATAACCGGCATCCTGCACTGCCAGTGAATAAATAAGCGGTTTAATAGTTGAGCCAACCTGCCTTTGTGTAGTTATATGATCCAGTTTAAACCATTTATAATCTATGCCGCCAACCCAGCATTTTACTTCACCTGTTTTGGGGTCCATTGCAGCAAATGATGTTTGCAGCAATTGTTTGTGGTACTTAATAGAATCGAAAGGAGTAAGCATAGTATCCTTTTCTCTTTTGGCATTCCAGGCAAATACTTTCATTTTAACCGGCACATAAAACGACTTTATAATGTCGGCTTCTGGTATTTCATCTTCTGTCATGTTTTTCCAGCGTTCGGTATATTTAAAGGCAGCTTCCACCGTTTTCTCATGCCCTTTCCACATTTTAGCGCCATTTGCTTTCATGCTCCAGTCTAACTTTTTTTGAATTTCGGGCATGTGTTGCACCACTGCTTCTTCGGCATATTGCTGCATTTTAGAATTAATGCTGGTATAAATTTTCAAACCATCCCTGAACAGGTCATAGGGTTCGTTTGTTTTTTTGTTGATATGCGTTTTGCACCATTGTTTTAATTTGTCTTTCAGCACATCACGGAAGTAAGGAGCAATGCCCGTGGCTTCATCTATCTTTTTATAATTGGTTTTTAGGGGCATTGCTTTCAGCTTTGCGGCCTGTGCTTCGGTTAAATAATGCTGCTTGCAAACCGCCATTTGATTGATAACAATATTTCTTCTTTCAAGCGAAGCCTGCGTATGATTGATAGGTTCGTAAATGTATCCTTTTAGCATACCAATTAATACAGCGCCTTCTTCAATCGTTAAATCCTTTGGTTCTTTTTGAAAATATGTGCGGCTTGCATTGCGGATGCCATAAACATTGCCCCAGGGTGCTGCATTCAGATACAGGGCAATAATTTCTTCTTTGGTAAAATTTCTTTCCAGCTTAACGGCCACCACCCATTCTTTAATTTTATCAATGCCACGTTTAAAAATGTTGCCTTTACCCTGGTGTAAAATCATTTTGGCAAGTTGCTGCGTTAAAGTACTGGCGCCACCGCCTCTTCCTAAAGTTACAATTGTTCGTCCCACTGCTTCGGCATCAATGCCTGAGTGGTCGTAAAAGCGTTCATCTTCTGTTGCTATCAGTGCTTTTATTACATTGGGCGAAATTTCATTGTATTTAACTTCGCTTCTGTTCTCTGCATAATACTTACCCATTAATAAGCCGTCGCTGGTATATACTTCAGTTGCAAGGTCTGCTTCCTGGTGCTGCAAATCTTCCATTGAAGGTATTTTACCAAACAGCCCAAAGTTGGCACAAACAAAAAGCAGGACAGTAAATAAAAATCCTGCCAGAAATAAACGCCATAAAATTTTTACTGAACGCTTCATGTGTTGTAGAATAAATTAAGGGTTAAACCAGTGCAAATCTAAAATATGATTTTATACTGCCAAGTCCCTTCTTGTTAAAACCTGTATGGATACTGGGTATTTAACAGCTTTTTGTAATCGGTAAAGTTTTTATTTTGTTTGAGCAACTGCAGGTTTTCATCTGTAATAATAAGAAATGAATATTTAGCAGCAGATAACCAGCTTATTTCTGCTGTAGCAGCTCTTTTTATTCTGTCGTAATAAATCAATGCATCTTCGGCGCTGGTAAAAGTTGAAAAAACCAGCAGGGTTTTATCAGCATCAACAGGTTCTTTATTTATCTGAATTGTACGTGAAGAAAAATAATTGCGGTTAAATCTTGCGAAAGCATTTTTAGATTCGTTGATGTAAACTGCATCCACTTTATCCAGTACCATTATTACAAAATGCGGTGCTGTTGGGTTTAATGTGAAACCATTATTGGTGAGTGGTGGTGCAAGTGTTTTCTTTAAACTATCAGAAATTACAGGAACAGGTTTTACAACAGGCCTGTTAACAACAGCAGGGATATTGTTAACTACAACAGGTTTTTCATCCTGCATTCTTGTAACCTGCAGATTGGTAAGGTAACCTTCAATCTCTTTTCTTCTTAATAAAACATCTCTTAAATTTTCGGCTTTTGGTTTTAAAGGCGAGGAGGGATATAATGCAATAATATCTTTCAATACTTTGAGTGCAGCGCTGTCGTTTGTTTGTTTTACATAATACACCGCTTCTATGTAAAGCAACTGTGGCGACCAGAAATTGTTGCCATATAAACTGTCAGCCGCTTTTTTCTGAGCCAGCGCTTCTTCAAATTTCCCCTCAATAAATAAATTATAAATGCTTTCGTATTTTTTAGTGGCTTCGGGGTTTTGTGTTTTGGGGTTTAAAGAAGCAGGGCTGTTGGCCATCTTGCCAAATTTGGTATCCTTAAATTTTGTATTAAGCAGGTTCTTGTAATAATCTGCTTTTGATTTGTTGCCAAGTTTGGTGTAGCAATAATACAATCCAAGATATACTTCGCCATCAATCAGTTTGTCGGGATAACGGCGCAGGTATTCTTCGTAAGCAGCGGCGGCCATTTCAAAATCTTCCAGGTCTTCCTGGTAAGCTTTTGCAAGCAGCAACAGGTTGCCCGAAATTAAATCATTGCTGTTGCCAATTTTTTCGGGGGTTAAAGGCAGGTTTTTGGTTAATCCGTCATAACTAAGTTCATCCGAAAGAGCATTGTTCAAAGCATCTCTTTTGCTATCCTTATTTTTACTGTCTTTATCGTCTTTGCTATTGTTGTCTTTTGCTTTACCGTCCACGTCAAGTCCGGGGTTAATGCTGCCTGCCCCCGTTGCCGATTTACGGCGCCAGTTATCTGTATTGGTGCGGCTGCCCCATTTGGTTTTAAATTCATTCAGCCCCCTCGATTTTAAACTGTTGTTATAAAAATACCATTCGCCTTTGGTGCTGCTGCTGAACAAATCAACAGGTTCGTTATTGTTGCTGAAAGTGATGGGGGTAAATCCTCCGCTGTTGTCTTCTTCTTTCAGTCCCTGTTCTTTACGCAGCTTCTTCAATATTTTTTTTACGAAAGCATCTCTTTCTGCAGGCTGCATGGCAGCAATACGTTGCAGGCTGTCTTCTCTTTCTATAATGTTTAAGCTGGTAACTATTTTTAAAAGGCCTTCTCTTCTTGCCTGTATTTGTGCAAGGCTGACGCCAAGAGTGGTATCGCCGGTTACCAGGCTGTCGTAATAAGCAAATGCCAGTTTATATTGTTTACGGCTGTAGGCAATGTCGGCAAGTTGCAAAAATGCTTTGTTTTTATACGATACATTGCTTTCGTTATACTTCAGGCTTTTCTTGAAATAATCAATGGCATTTGCTGTATCGGGTTTTTGCATGGTCAGTTGTCCGGCCGAAAAATAGATGATGTCACGGTAGGTATCAAACTTATCTTTTTTGGCCAGCCTTGCTAAGTTGCCAATATTGTTTTCCAGTTCTTTGATGTTGTTGGTTGACCTCATCATTTTTGCATCATTCAGCCTGGCAAAAATGTCCATTACAGGGTCAATTGTATGTTTAGAGGCCCTGGCATAATAATCAGATGCTTTATTATACTGGTTGCTTATTTCATACAACTGAGCCAGCAAAAACTCTTCACGGGCCTTGTCTTCTTTTGTATTGGCATTGGTAATGGCTTTTTCTAAATGAACTGCGGCGCTGTCGTAAATACCCTGTTTGTAAAACCAGTAGGCATACACTTCTTCCAAATCATTTCTAAGTCTTTTAGGAAGGTTGGCATCATACATTAAAGTGTTAATTAAACCTGCAGCTTCGCCCAGTTCATCCTGCTCGGTTAAGCTACGGGAAAGCCATATCAACGCATCGTTGCGGCTGGGTGGTAGCGATGCAACTTTTTGTAAAATATTTCTTTTTTCTTTATTGGCAATGCTGATATTGTTGCTGGCAGATGAACCGGTGGTACCCACAATTTTGTCATCATCATCTTTCTTTTTACGGGGAAAAAGATTGTAATTAATAAACTGGAAGGTATTGGCAGCCGAGTCAAAATCTTTCCTGAAAAAATAAGCCTTGCCAATGAGCAGGTATAAATTATCTATCCAGTCGTTGCGTAAATCGTGTAGTAAAATACCTGCAGTGCATTTATAAATTACTGAATCAAGCTCCTGTTTTTGCGAAGCGGTGTTTTCGAGTGAATAAGGATAATAGGGGAGCAGTTTTGTATAATCATCCCTTTGCGAAGTTTTGGCAGCCTCTATAACTGCATTCACTTTATTATTAGCATTAAAATAATAATTGTAATGCGTAATGGTATTTTGAATAAGATGGCGGGGCTTCGTAAATTTTTTATCTGCTGTTTTTTCCGAACCCAGTTTTCTCTCTTCAAATTTCTCTGGCTTTTTTTCTTTGCCAAAGGGGTCTAAAGTCCAGGTGGGTTGAGAAAAAGTTTTGTTTTGGGCCAAACAAAATACGGATAGCAGGAGTACAATTGACAGATTTCTTTTCAGCATGGAATTAACCGGTTAAATAATGGGTTAAATATCGGTTTTTTTCACTAATTATTGTGGATTGTAGCCATACTTTATTAATTTTAACACCCAACAAAAAATTATGCCCCTGTTAGATGCCAACAGCACACTTAAAAGATTGCGGAACCGTTACAGGCTGGTTGTAATGAACGAGGATACCTATGAAGAAGTGGTGAAGTTTAAACTGAGCCGGCTGAGTGTTTATATTGCCCTTAGTACTTTGTTTGTGGTAATGGTGGGATTAACTGTTGCCCTCATTGTGTTTACCCCGTTAAAATATTATTTGCCCGGCGTTGGTTATGGCAACATAAAGCAGATGAAAGAATACAAAGAACTAAAAATAAGGGCCGACAGCAGCGAACAGGCACAGCAATACAATGTGCAGTACCTCGATAATATAAGAAAGGTGTTACAGGGCGATATACCAAAATTAGATACCAACAAACTTAATTTACCCAAAGAAGAAATAAGCACAGAATAGTTAATTTTCATCATTTAAACCTACTACGATGTTTAAATCCAGATCAGCTGCCGATGAAGCAACAGCGGGAGCAACCACCATCATTGGCGCAGGCACCACCATTACCGGCAATATAGAAAGCAACGGCGACATTCGCATTGACGGTGTGCTGAAGGGAGACCTTATTGCCAGGGCAAAAATTTTAATAGGCCCCGATGGTATTGTTGACGGCGATATAAAGGGCCGGGAAGCCGATTTGCTTGGCAAAGTTACCGGCACTATAAAAGTTGCCGGGCTGCTGCAGTTGCGTGGCAAAGCATCGGTGCAAGGCGATATTAACGCTGGCAAACTGCAGGTGGAACCCACTGTAACTTTCAACGGCAACTGCCATATGGGCGCCAATATTGTTGAACTGAATACCGAACTTGCTGCAGTAGTTAATCAATAATCTTATAAAATCCTGCCCTCAGGTTTTTTATTATGAAGAAAGAATACAAGTATTTAATACCGCTGATAGTTTTGTTTGCCGTCATCAGCATTTTTTGCCTTGCTGCCCCTTCAGTATTAACCCAATGGAATGTTGACATCAATGCGCTGCTCATTGGTAACCTCATTTTTTTTGTAACTGCCTTCATCAATTTTACCATCCAGTTAAAAGCACTCGGCAATAAAAACTCCCATGTTTTTATCCGCAGCATCATGGGTACCATGCTTATTAAAATGGTGGTGGTAATGGTTTGTTTATTTATTTACTGGAAACTAAGCGGCCCGGCCTTCAGCAAAACCACAGTTATTGTGGGTGTAGGGTTATATCTTATCTATTTTATTACCGGTGTTTACTGCATTATGCAACTGAACAAAAAACCACATGCCTAAAAAGGAAGTGCCGCTTTTACAGTTACAGTCTTATTTACCCCCCGGAAGTTTTGAAGAAGTGCTGCAGTACATTCAGCAGCACAAAGTGCATCTTACCATTACCAAACAGCGGCAGAGCGTATTGGGCGATTACCGCCATGCACATTTTGACAAGAACCACCGCATCAGCATCAACGGCAACCTTAATCAATATGCTTTTTTAATTACCCTGCTGCATGAGCTGGCGCATTTGTTTACGTTTGAGCAGTTTGGCAACCAGGTGCAAAGCCATGGCAAAGAGTGGAAGAATGAATACAGTAAAATATTGGCCAGGTTTTTACTGAAGAAAGTTTTTCCGGCTGATATTGAGAAAACGCTGCTGCACAGCATACAAAACCCTGCAGCCAGCAGTTGCGCCGATGAAAGGCTGCTGAGGGTGTTGCATACATACGACACCAAAAAAGACGGAACTGTTTTGGTGGAAGCCATGCCCGAAGGCAGTTTATTTAAAATAAAAGACGGCCGCATTTTTAAAAAAGGACAGAAGCTGCGAAAGCGGTACAAATGTGCGGAAGTAAAAACCGGAAAACTGTATTTGTTTAGTGGACTGTATGAAGCCGCAGTGGTTGATGATTGATTATTTATTTTCCCAGCGGGGGCAACCGGAATTAAACCTTTAGCCAGCCACGAAACGCCCTGCCGGCATAGTAAGATTGTGCACCGTTGTGATATACGAACACATTGCCGTATCGGAAATCTGCAAAGATGGCACCGCCAAGTTTTCTGATATTTGCAGGTGTTTTTAACCAGCTCGACGTTTTAGTATCGAAATTTTCTCCCGCCTTCTGGCATGACTGCAGCTCCCGGTATTGCTCTTCGGTTAAAAGTTCAATACCCATGGCAGCAGCCATATCAATAGCGGTGTTTTCCGGTCTATGTTCTTTTCTCGACTCCAGTCCTTCACGGTCGTAACAAACACTCCGGCGGCCTGCAGGACTTTCTGCTGAACAATCATAAAAAATATATTCATCCGCCTGCCCTGCTTTGGTGCTGGCCTTTTTATCATTGCAAACAACATCCGGTTCTCCGCCGGTTCTTTCCATTTCATTAAGCGACCACAGTTTCTCCCTGTTAGCCTCCAGCTTTGCCTGCACTTTAGCCCATTCAATTTCTTTGTGGCGGTTCATGTTTTTTTCAAAACGGGCTTTTAAAGTTTTAAGCAGTTCACTGCTTTGTTTTGCTGATAATTCTTTTTTCATTTTATTTATTGAATGGCTTATAATTTTATTGTTGTTTTACTGATGCATGCAGTAAATACCGGAGTGTTGGTATTTTACAGGCATACTGCTAAGTTAATAAATGGCAGGTATTTAATACGGAGTGTTCGCAACAGCGGGGTTTCACGGGAGAAGCTTTTTGTAATGGGCAGTAAGCGGTGAAAACCCCGCTGGGACAGAAAGTCGTTGCAATTTTGGTACACATAGTTTATTAAGTAAGAAAGGATTCTAGAAAGGTATCTTAAACGTCTACTAATTGACTTGTTTAATTGTGCGATGTGAAATAATTTGCCAGCGATTTTCTTTCAGAACAAAAACCCGGACGTACCATAGATTATATTTAGATGTGTTTTGTTTCCATTCAAGAACAATATCAAGCTTCCCAATTACAATCGCCACATCGCCATGCATTTCTACTTTCGTTGAATCCTGCGTCCGAGATATAAAATGCAAATCAGGATTTTCAATTCCTTTTATCCAACTAGACTTAGTGTCAACCCTACTACCGCCTCCGTGTGTAAAAACAAAATCATCGGCATAAATCTCTTTCATTAACTGTATATTTTCTTCCACTACGCTTACGTCCACTTTTATGTTTGTAGCTAACACGGCAGAATCGGAGGTTTGTGCATTAGCACAAATGTTCAAAACAAGCAGAAAAAATAAAATTAAATATTTCATGAGTTACTATTTAAATGTCTGAAATATTTAATTTCATTTTTTCATGATCAAAATGACTACTACATTTTTTTCCAGTCAAACTAATTACACCTGCTTCATTGTTTCCGAATATTTGTCAATTTAAATACTTTTGTCT
>JANNAM010000265.1:0-4299 GCA_031384415.1 Bacteroidota bacterium | reverse complement strand
AAAAGTTACCATTGAATCATCGCCAGGCAAAGGTTGCACACTCAGCGTTTGTTTTTCGCCAGACTAATTTCGTTACCCGTTTTTTTTGCAATAATATTCAGAAAAATAAAAAGCCCCGATTTGGGGCTTTTCAAAGGAACTGATAGGATTTTAAAAAGTCTAATCAGTACAGGTGGTTTTTCACGGGGTTAGAGAGATTTCAAACTATCCTTTTGAAAACTATGCCACAAATGTAAAAACAGTTAAATAAAGATTTATAGTAGAGCTTGGAAGTTCTTGTAGTTTTTATTCTACTTTATATTTTAAAAAAAAATCCTGCTTTCGCAGGATAGTATTTTTTTAAAAGCGTTAGTTTATTTTATGCATCTACATCTATTTTCTGAAACTTTGGCACTAAGTAGTGCATAATGAGCCAGCCGGTAAGATAAGCTGCCCCACAAATGAAAAACATAATATAGTACCCGGTTTGTATCTGGCCAATGCTTTCATAATGAACAAACATTCTTTTTTGCACCAGCCACGATAATAAAATTCCACCTAGGCCACCAAACATGCCGCCAATACCAGTTACAGATGCAGTTGCTTTTTTGGGGAACATATCGCTTACTGTTGTAAAAATATTGGCACTCCACGCCTGGTGTGCCGCAGCGGCAAGGCCAATAACCAACACAGCCAGCCACATATTTACACTACCTGCCAGTTGTGCAAAAACAATGGGTATTACCAAAAATGCATAAATAAGCATACTTGTTTTACGGGCTTTAAAAACCGGCCAGCCATTATTAATTAATTTCATTGGCAGCCAGCCACCGCCAATACTTCCAATACTTGATATAATATATACTACCGCAACCGGCCACATTAGCTCCCTGCTGGTTAAATGGTATTGTTTCTTTAAAAAATCGGGAAGCCAGAAAAGATAAAACCACCAGATGGGGTCTGTTAAAAATTTTCCGATGGCAAATGCCCAGGTTTGTTTAAATTTTAAAAGCTTGAACCAGGAAACTTTATTCTGGTTGGTTTCATTGGGCGATGCCTCATCTTTATCGCTGTGTATATAATCAAACTCGGCCTTTGCCAGTCTTTTTTGTTTTGCAGGCACTTCATAATAAATAAACCATAAAATAAGCCATATAAAACCTGTAATGCCGGTAAGAATAAATGCCCATTGCCAGCCCCAGTTATCTGCAATTACCGGAACAGTTAATGGTGCTACAATAGCACCAATATTAGACCCGCTATTGAAAATGCCGGTTGCTAAAGCTCTTTCTTTTTTAGGAAACCATTCTGCAGTTGCTTTGATGGCTGCCGGAAAATTTCCTGCTTCAGTTACACCTAAAAATATCCTTGCTATACTAAAACCAGCAGTGCCTGTTGCAAGCGCATGGCAAATAGCAGCAACACTCCACAAGGCGGTGGCTAATGCATAGCCTATTTTTGTACCCAGTTTGTCTATTACTCTTCCGGCAAACAACATACCCAGGGCATAGGCTGTTTTAAAAGCAATTTCAATATTGGAATAATTGGCAGCTTCTTCTACAGCATTCCAATTAAATGCAGTTGCAATATAAGGTTTCAATAAACTTATTACTGCCCTGTCTAAGTAGTTAACTGTTGTGGCAAAAAAAATCAATGAACAAATCGTCCACCGATATTTTCCAATCGTTTCCTGATTCATATAGCTGCGTTAAATTATTTTTTACATTCGCTAATAATGGCCAATACTTTTTTTGTTTCAGCAATCAGTTCGTCGTATTGTTTGTTTTCCATTATTGCCTTGGTAACCAATTTACTTCCCATACCTACCGCACACACACCCGATTTAAACCAGGCTTCAATATTTTCTTTTGTAGTATCCACACCGCCGGTTGGCATAAACAACAAGTTAGGAAACAAATCTTTAATGGCCTGCATAAAAGCCATCCCAATTATATTTCCCGGAAAAAGTTTTATCATTTTTGCCCCAAGGTTTTCGGCGGCAATCACTTCACTTGGAGTCATGCAGCCGGGCACCCAAAGCATGCTATTTGCATCAGCCACTTTTGCAACACTTTCAACCAGGCCGGGGCAAATAATATAATCGCACCCTGCATCAATAAATGTTTGCGCCATCTCTCCGTTCTTAATGGTGCCTACTCCGAGGTACATATCTTTTAGTTCTGTATCGCAAACCTTTCGCATTGCTTTAAAGTTAGCCAGCGCCGCTTCTCCCCTGTTGGTATATTCAACAGTGCGTATGCCGGCAGTGTACAATGCCTTTAATAAATCAATACTTACCTGTGTGTCTTTGTTAAAATAAAGGGGTAAAATTCCCTGTTGAGGAATAAGCGCCAGCAATGTTTCTTTCTTCATAAATGCAATCTGTTTTAAGTAAACAATGTTATCCTAATTTACGCATAAACATTTATTTATTTACGCAAACGTTTCCGTAGATTTATACATAAATAAGCAGCCATTGTTTGCTTGTTATAAAATTAATAATCATCTTTGAAACCTAACCTCCAAATAATTTTTTTTACGATTCAAAATTTTCGATTGCATGTCAAAAAAAGTTGTCACCCTCGGTGAAATTATGTTGCGTTTATCGACACCCGATTTTAAACGTTTTGTTCAGTCAGATACTTTTGATGTAACCTACGGTGGCGGCGAAGCCAATGTAGCTGCAGCTTTATGCAACTACGGTTTAAACGGAACTTTTGTAACCAAGGTGCCCAACAATCCCATTGGCCAGTCTGCCATCAACCATTTGCGCCGCTATGGTGTGGATACAAATTTTATAGTTCGTGGCGGCGACCGCCTGGGCATTTATTTTTTAGAAACCGGCGCTTCTATGAGGGCATCTCAGGTGGTGTATGACAGAGCGGGTGCTTCTATTGCAGATGTGGACATAAGTGAATTTGATTTTGATAAGATACTGGATGGTGCTGAATGGTTTCATACAACAGGTATCACACCTGCACTAAGTGATAAAGCTGCTGCGCTAACAGAAGCTGCATTAAAAGCTGCCAAAGCAAAAGGCATTACCACAAGTATAGATCTGAATTTCAGGAAAAAATTGTGGACCAAGGAAAAAGCTCAGAAGGTAATGACCCAACTATGCCAGTATGTAGATGTATGTATAGGTAATGAAGAAGATGCGGATACCTGCCTGGGCTTTAAAGCAAAAGATACTGATGTAACAAAAGGCGAACTTAACCTGGATGGTTTTAAAGATGTTTTTAGACAAATGAAAGAAAAATTCGGATTCAAATACATTGCTTCTTCTTTAAGAGAAAGCCATAGCGCCAGCGATAATGGCTGGAGTGCTTTGGTATATGACGGCACCGAATTTTACCATACCAAAAAATATGAAGTACGCATTGTGGACCGTGTAGGAAGTGGTGACAGTTTTGCCAGCGGTTTTATTTATGGTCTGGTTACCGGCATGCCAATGCCCGAAGCTGCAGAATTTGGTGTAGCTGCATCTGCATTGAAACATACCATACCGGGTGATTTGAACCATGCAACATTAAGTGATGTAAAAGATTTGATGAAAGGTGATGGAAGTGGAAGGGTGCAGCGGTAAAGCCCCCTCTATCTCCCCCGAAGGGGGAGGAAATGGAGGAGATTGAAGCGGAGAACTTTTAAATTTTTGAAATGCCAACTTCGAGTTCCCTCTCCTTCGGAGAAGGGTTGGGATGAGGCTTTTAAACATATTTATATGATCATTGATTCTCTTGTTAATGCCAGCAAAAGTTTTGCAGTACATGAATTGTTTGAAAAAGCATTTGATTACATCAACAGTGTAAATCTGGAAACGATTGAAGTGGGCAAATATGAAATTGACGGCGAAGATTTAAGAGCCATTGTTTCTGACAAGAATGGAGTAGCCGCAGCGGACTCTGTTGCAAAGTTTGAGTGTCATGATAAGCATATTGACATCCAGTTATGCATTCGTGGCAATGAACAGATAGGATGGAAACCCAGAAATTCCTGCACAGCACCAAAGAATGATTACAACCCCGAAAAAGATGTTTGCCATTATGGCGATACTCCTGATATTTTCTTCAATTTAACCAACCAGCAGTTTGCCATCTTCTTCCCCGATGATGTACATGCACCCATGATTGCTGTGGATGATAAGCCAATAAAAAAGATGGTGATAAAAGTGAAGCTTTAGTAATTACTCCGCAGCTCCTGTTCCAATTTTTGAAATAGATAACACATCCTGCTCCGTAGCATCTCCATGTTCCTGCAACTTTCCGAAAGCTGCTGCGGTTGCATAGTTTAATAATTCCTGCGGCTGATGCTGGTTGTACA
>JANNAM010000237.1:0-32118 GCA_031384415.1 Bacteroidota bacterium | reverse complement strand
GGAAAAAAAATAAATTACTTGCTGAAAACTTCCACCGCCTTCTTCACCACATCATCGCTTACATTTTGTGTTTCATAAAAACCTTCTGTGCGCCAAAGTTGCCGGGCAATGCCTGCTTTCAAATTAGTGATAAGCCTGGTTTTTTCAGCCGCAGCAATATTGGTAACATTGATAGAATCTTTTGCCAGTGCAGTTTCAAACTGCTTCCAGTCTGCTTCGCCAAAATTAAAATTGCTTATAAAATCTGCAGGGCTTTTAAATGCTGCAAGGCGCTGCTGGTTTTGCAGGTAATATTTATAAGTGAAAACATTAAGAGAGCCTTTACTGTAAATTTTTGCTGTAGTTTCAAAAACCGCAGCAGTATCCAGCGCCACAAAATAATCGGGTGTGATGCCGCCGCCTCCATAAACCGTTTTGCCACCCATAGTTTTATAAACTTTGCTCTTGTCATTTTTTACTGAGTCGGCCGATTCAGTTTCGCCATCATGAAAACGGTTGGTTATTTCATTGTAATATGCTTTTTCGCCATTGCTGTAAGGCCGCTGAATGCTGCGGCCAATGGGGGTGTAATATCTTGCAATGGTAAGGCGCAAAGCGCTGCCATCGCCCAGGTCATATTGTTCCTGCACCAGCCCTTTGCCAAAGCTGCGGCGGCCAATAATAGTTGCCCGGTCCCAATCCTGCAAAGCACCCATCAGCACTTCGCTGGCGCTGGCGCTGCCTTCATCGGCCAGTATAATTAAAGCGCCTTTTTCAAACTGCCCAACCCTGCGGCAGCGGTATTCCTTTTTTGGCGAATGTTTCCCTTCGGTGTAAGTAATGAGTTTGTCGCCTTCTAAAAATTCATCGGCAATTTCGATGGCTTCTTCCAGTACGCCGCCGCCATTGCCCCTTAAATCGAGTATAAGTTTGGTCATGCCCTGCTTATTTAAAGGCTCCAGCGTTTCCATAAACTCCCGGTATGTTTGCGACGAAAATTTATTGAGCTTGATGTAGCCTACCGTTTTGTCAATCATGTAACCTGCATCCACGCTTTTTAAAGGAATAGCATCACGTGAAATACTGATGGTTTTATTTTCGGTGCCTCTTAATAAAGCCAGCGTAACTTTTGTTCCCCTGTCGCCCCGGAGGAGTTTTCTTATTTTGTCGCCGGTAATTTTTTTGCCTGCAACAAGGCTGTCATCTACTTTTAAAAATTTATCGCCTGTTTTAAGCCCGGCTTTATCGCTGGGGCCATCTTTTAAAACATTTATTACATTGATGGTATCGTCGAAAATGTTGAACTCTACACCAATGCCATAAAATTTTCCGGCAAGGTCTTCATTAATGCCCTGCAACTGCTCGGCGGGGATAAAAACAGAGTGGGGGTCTAATTTATTCAGCATTGCATGTATGGCAGTATCGGTAAGCGAATCTATTTTTACATCATCCACATATTTGTTCTGAATTAAATCCATTATCTCCTGGATGGGCCTGCGTTTATCTTTAAAGAAAAAGCTCCTGTTGGGGTTGGCATCCCTCATTTTGTAACCAAGGTACATCCCCACAATCATTGTTATACTAAAGAGTAACGGAAGCCAGACATTCAATTTTTTATTCATCATGCTGCGAAGGTAAATTTTTTTGAAACGAATTGCACAAATCACTGTTAATGGATTAACTTCAAACAATAATTGGAATAAATACAATGGCTATAAAATTAATTGCCGACAGTGGGGCGACTAAAACCGAATGGTGTTTATTAAACAACGGAAAGAAGAAAACTATTTTTACGCAGGGCATCAGCCCCTATTTTTTATCTACAGAACAAATTCAAAAAATTATTGAGCAGGAATTGATGCCCAAAATGAAAGGTATTTTACCCGTTGAAGTATTTTATTATGGTACTGGCTGCAGCACTGCTGCCAATGCAAGAATTGTTCAAAAAGCGGTTAAAAATGTTTTTGGCAAAGCCACTGTAAAAGTTGACCATGATTTAATGGGAGCGGCCAGGGCTTTGTGCGGAAATGAAAAAGGCATTGCCTGCATTTTGGGTACAGGTTCCAACTCCTGTTATTATAATGGAAAAAAAATTGTAAAAAACAGCCCGGGACTTGGTTATGTCTTGGGAGATGAGGGAAGCGGAGCATATCTTGGCCGCAGGGTTGTTCAGTATTATTTGTACAACACTTTTGATGAGGATTTAATGGACCGTTTTAATGCGGCTTTTAATACCAGCGCCACCGAAATACTGGAAGCAGTGTATAAAAAACCATTGCCCAACCGCTACCTGGCATCGTTTACAATCTTCCTGGCCGAAAACCGGGGGCATTACATGATTGAAAATATTATTGAAGACGGGTTTAATGATTTTTTCTTTAACCATATTTATAAATACCGTGAAAGCTGGACGCTGCCCATTCATTTTATTGGAAGTGTGGCATATGGGTTTAAAGATGTGTTAAAGGAAATGTGCAGCACTTACGAACTGCAACTAGGCAAAGTTTTAAAAAACCCGATGGAAGGTTTGGTGAAATATCATAGCTGAAAAATTTAACGCTACACTATTTATGTCATTTGAAAGAATAACAGAGCAGGAATCGAATTACCGTCATCTGGATAAAATGACGGTGAAAGAAGTATTAGAGAATATTAACCGGGAAGATAAAATTGTTCCGGGGGCGATTGAAAAAGTAATTCCGGAAATTGAAGCACTGGTAAATGCCATTGTTGACAAAATGCTGATGGGTGGCCGCTTATTTTACATTGGCGCAGGCACCAGCGGCAGGCTTGGCATTGTGGATGCAAGTGAGTGCCCGCCAACTTATGGTGTGCCTTATGGTTTGGTAATTGGCATTATTGCCGGCGGAACTAAAGCCATTACAGAAGCAGTAGAGTTTGCTGAAGATGATGCAGAGCAGGGATGGAAAGATTTGACGGAGTACAATGTGAACCCTAAAGATGTGGTGATTGGCATTGCTGCCAGCGGCACCACACCTTATGTGATTGCTGCATTGGAAAAATGCAGGGAAAACAAAATAATAACCGGAAGTATTTGCTGTAATTCAAACGCACCTTTAAGTGCCGCTGCCGATTTTGCGGTAGAAGTGCTGGTTGGCCCCGAGTTTGTAACGGGCAGCACAAGAATGAAAAGCGGCACGGCTCAAAAGCTGGTGCTTAATATGATTTCTACCTCAGTGATGATACAGTTAGGCAGGGTGGACGATAACAAAATGGTGAACATGCAACTTACCAATGACAAGTTAGTTGACCGTGGTGTAAAAATGGTAATGGAAGGTTTGGGAATGGATGATTATGAAAAGGCAAAAACCCTGTTGCTTGAAAACGGAAGTGTTAAAAAAGCTACCGAAGCCGGCCATTTATAAAAAAATGTTGGATGTTTTATGCAATTTTATTAATTTACGTATCTAAATAATTCTAAAAACTCCTCTTATGAACAGAAAACTTTTACTTTCCGCCTCATTTATTATTTCTGCTTTTGCTGCATCTGCCCAGGATGCCAACAGAACTTATGCTATTACTGGTAATGGCACAAAAGATTATTTTTGGATGAACATCCGCCAGGTAGATGTTTCATCCGGAAAAATAGTGCAGGATGTCTATCAGAACAATAGTACTCCGTTTGTACTTTATGATGCAGCCACTAAAAAGCCGGTAAATGTGTTGCCCGGTAGCGAAAACAATCCTACTACTTCAATGGTAGCTGCTGCTGCGTATGATAAAAATCAAAACAAATTATTTTTTACTCCAATGAGGATTGGAGAATTGCGCTGGCTTGATTTAAATGCCAAAGGCAATGAGCAAAGATTTTATACAGTTACATCTCAGCTTTTAAATAAAGGAGATTTGCTTTCTGATGAGTCAAATCATATTACAAGGATGGTTATTAATGCTGATGGGAATGGATATGCAATAACCAATGATGCTGACCACCTGATTCGTTTTACTACGGGTAAAAAAGTGGTGATTACAGATTTGGGAAATATAATAGATGCAGAAGTTAATAAAGGAATGTCAATTCATAATAAATGCAGCAGCTGGGGTGGCGATGTTGTAGCAGATGCTTATAATAAGCTGTATGTTATATCTGCCAGCCACAATGTATTTGTAGTAGATATTGATACAAGGGTTGCTACTTTTAAAGGAACCATTACCGGCCTGCCTGCAAATTATACTACCAACGGTGCAGCAGTTGATGCCGATGGTAAAATTGTAGTAAGCAGTGCCAATAGTTTTTCGGGTTATTACAAATTTGATATTAACGATGCCAGCCTTAAAGCTGAATTAATAGAAGGTTCTGATATGGTGTACAATGCTTCTGACCTTGCCAATGCAAATTTATTATTTCAAAAAGAAGCAGATGCTGTAAAGAACTTTGGCGCACCAGTTTTGCAGCCCATTGCTAACTATAGCGGCGAAGGACATGTTTTTCCTAATCCGGTTACTTCAAACGAATTTAAAGTTTCATTCGATGGTATGAAGCCTGGAAAATATACAATTGCTTTAAGTGATTTGTCTGGCAGGGCAATTCAAAATAAAGTGGTTGTTATAGCAGGTAAAGCACAGGTAGAAACAGTGAAGATTACATCTGCACTTGCAAAAGGAATGTATTTTGTGAAAGTAACCGATGCTGCTAACCAGGCAGTGTTTACAGAAAAAATTTCAATACAATAATTAAGATATAGGGTTATTAAGTGAGGGCTGCACTTTGGTGCGGCCCTTTTTTATTATAGAGAACCTGCGAATTTTTATTGCTGATTTAATTGTTTGTTTGAAATTTGCAGCAATCAGTATTTTATGCAGGATATAGAGCCTTATTTTAACTGGCGCCATCTTTACATCGCCGAAGAAGATTATCGTTCGCCTTTTTACCGGCGCACTTACAGTGAATTCGAATTTTCACTGACGGTTTATAATTATTATATCCATCCGCAGTGGGATGAATTTGGCAGCAAAACCCTTTACATGAAAATTCTGTTTGCAGATTATGAACAGAACTTTGCCATTATTGAACTGATAGGAGAATGGAACGATGCCATTGAAAACGACATCATGACTTTGCGGAGGGAAATTACCGATGAACTTTTTAAACAGGGAATTACAAAGTTTATACTAATTGCCGAAAACGTACTCAACTTTCACAGCAGCAACGATGATTATTATGATGAATGGAGAGAGCAATTAGAAGATGACAATGGCTGGGTGGTTATTATTGATATGCCGCAACAAAGCCAGTACGATTTTAAACGAAGCCGGCTTACTAATTATGTTCAACTAATAGATTTTCCGCAATGGCGAACGCTTAAACCTGATATTGTTTTTCAGCAGGTAGATAATATGATGATGAAGTTGCTGGATTAACTTTGCCTGATGTTAACCTCTGATGATGTTCAAAAATCTTTTTTTAAGCAACATTCGTGGCGTATTTTTGTTATTCCAATAACAACTCTCAACTTCTTCTTATGACCTGGAAACAGTTTTTTACTTCTTCTATCGGGAAGAAGCTAATAATGGGGCTTACCGGTTTGTTTCTTATTACATTTTTGATTGTACACTGCGGTATAAATTCCATGATTTATTTTAATGACAAAGGCGAAACCTTTAATCACTGGGCTCATTTTATGGGCAGCAACCTTATTATCCGTACAATGGAAATTGGTTTGTTTGCAGGTTTATTGCTCCATATTGTGCAGGGCTTATTGCTTTGGGCACAAAACAATAAAGCAAGGCCGGTTAAATATGCTGTGAACAATGCTGCCACTAACAGCAAATGGTACAGCAGGAGCATGGGTTTGCTGGGCACACTGATATTACTGTTCCTGGTGTTACATCTTTATCATTTCTGGACGCCATCAAGGTTAGGTGGAATAGCCAATATTCATTCGCTGGAAGAAACAAACCTTGGCCAGGAATATAATGGGCAGCAGGTGCTGAATTTATACGGCGAAATGCTGATGGTTTTTCAGAATAATTTATGGGTTGTAATTGTGTATGTATTGGGAGTTATCTCCTTATTCTGGCATTTGCTGCATGGTTTTCAAAGTGCGTTTCAAACTTTTGGAATTAATCATAAAAGATATACTCCATTAATAAAAGGACTTGGAGTAGCATATTCAGTAATTATCTGTTTGATGTTTGCTTCAATGCCGGTGGCGATGTATTTGAAGTGGGTGGAGTAGCCTCCTTGCTCCGCTGCTGCGGAGAACTATGAAGTAGATTGATTCGGTTATATTTAGCTCCGTAGGAGCGATAGGTTGGTAGAAAATAAAAGCAAGTGTATGTTGAGCCCCGTAGGGGCGATAGGTTAATAGATTATTGCGGGAAAAGATGAATAGAAATAAAAAGTACAAGAGTGCGACGCCTGTGAAGCCGAACAAAGATTTAATGCTTGTTTCATAAAATAAATAACACATGGAGTTAAATGCAAAAATTCCGGAAGGAGCAATGGATGAAAAATGGACCGACTACAAAGGCCACGTGAAACTTGTGAACCCGGCCAACAAGCGTAAGCTGGAAATAATTGTTGTTGGCACCGGGCTGGCCGGCGCTTCGGCTGCTGCATCGCTTGGCGAATTAGGTTATAAAGTAAAAACATTTTGTTTTCAGGATAGTCCACGCCGGGCACACAGCATTGCGGCGCAGGGCGGCATTAATGCAGCAAAAAATTACCAGAATGACGGCGACAGTGTTTTTCGTTTATTTTACGATACTGTAAAAGGCGGCGATTACCGGGCAAGAGAAGGCAATGTGCATCGCCTGGCAGAAGTAAGTGCTGCCATCATTGACCAGTGTGTGGCGCAGGGTGTTCCTTTTGCAAGAGAATATGGTGGCTTGCTGAGCAACAGAAGTTTTGGCGGCACACAGGTGCAAAGAACTTTTTATGCCGCAGGACAAACAGGGCAACAATTATTGCTGGGTGCTTACAGTGCTTTGGAAAGACAAATTGCTTTGGGCAATGTCACTCAATACAGCCGCCATGAAATGCTGGACGTAGTTATGATTGATGGCAAGGCAAGAGGAATTATTGCAAGAGATTTGGTAAGTGGCGAATTAGAAAGACATTTTGGCCATGCGGTATTGTTATGTACCGGCGGATATGGAAATGTTTTCTATTTATCAACCAATGCCATGGGCAGCAATGTAACTGCAGCATGGAAGGCACATAAAAAGGGGGCATTTTTTGGCAACCCGTGTTTTACACAAATTCATCCAACCTGTATTCCTGTTAGTGGCGACCACCAGAGTAAACTTACTTTAATGAGTGAAAGTTTGCGTAATGATGGAAGGATATGGGTGCCTAAACTAAAAGACGATACCCGTAAGGCTGTTGATATACCTGAAGAAGAACGGGATTATTATTTAGAAAGAAGATACCCGGCATTTGGAAATTTAGTACCAAGAGATGTTGCTTCAAGGGCGGCCAAGGAAAGATGCGATGAAGGCTATGGTGTGGGTACCACAAAAATGGCTGTGTATTTAGATTTTGCAGATGCTATAAAGCGCTATGGAAAAATAGAAGCTGGCAAACAGGGTTTGACGAATGTGGATGAAGCCGCCATTATTAAAATGGGTAAGGAAGTGGTGAAAGAAAAATATGGTAACCTGTTTGATATGTATGAAAAGATAACCGGCGAAAACCCTTATGAAATGCCAATGAGGATTTATCCGGCGGTGCATTATGTAATGGGCGGCCTTTGGGTTGATTATGAATTGCAGACAACCGTGAAAGGTTTGTATGCTTTGGGCGAAGCAAATTTTAGTGACCATGGAGCCAACAGGCTTGGGGCAAGTGCACTGATGCAGGGATTGGCTGATGGGTATTTTGTTGTCCCTTACACTTTGGGTAATTATCTGGCTGATGATATTGCAACCAAATCAATTCCAACTGCTCATCCTGCGTTTGAAGAAACTGAAAAAGCTGTTAGTGAAAGGATAAATAAACTGATGAGTATTAATGGAAGCCAGACGGTAGAAAGTTTTCACAAGCGGCTTGGTAAAATAATGTGGGATAAATGCGGCATGGCACGTAATGAAAAAGGATTGCAGGAAGCCATTGCCGAAATTCAGCAATTAAAAAAGGAATTCTGGAGTGATGTGAAGATACCCGGTGCAATTAACGAGATGAATCCTGAACTGGATAAAGCCGGCAGGGTTGCCGATTTTATTGAACTGGGCGAACTGATGTGCAAAGATGCTTTGAACCGCAGAGAAAGCTGCGGCGTCCATTTCCGTGAAGAATCGCAAACAGATGATGGCGAAGCAAAACGTGACGATGAGAACTTTAGTTATGTGGCAGCATGGAAATACAATGGAGACAGTGAATGGGAATTGAATAAAGAAGCGCTGAATTTTGAGATTGTGAAACCAACTCAGCGTTCATACAAATAAGGAGAATGAAAGTATCTGGATTCACTTTTGTAAAGAACGCCGTAAAGTATGGTTATCCTGTGGCAGAATCTATCAAATCAATTTTGCCGGTAGTAGATGAAATGATTGTATGCCTCGGCAATTCGGAAGATGAAACCAACCAACTGATTGAATCAATTGGTTCTGATAAAATAAAAATGATTCATTCTGTTTGGGATGACAGATTGAAAGAAGGCGGAAAACTGCTGGCTGTGGAAACTAATAAAGCAATGGACGCAACAGCAGCAGACAGTGACTGGCTCTTTTACATACAGGCAGATGAAGCAGTCCATGAGCAATATCACCCGGTGATTTTGAATGCAATGAAAAAATATGCAGGTGATAAAAGGGTGGAAGGTTTGTTATTCAACTATCATCACTTTTACGGCAGTTATAAATACATTGGCGACGGAAGAAAATGGTACAGCAAAGAAATAAGGGTAATAAGAAACGATAAAAAAATAAGAAGTTTTAAAGATGCACAGGGGTTCAGATGGAATGATGGCCGTAAGTTAAATGTAAAATTAATTGACGCATACATTTATCATTACGGCTGGGTACGCAACCCGTTGACGATGCAAAAAAAGTACAGGGAATTTAGTAAGTTATGGACGGGTGTTCAAAAAGAAGAGCAGGCAGTTGAGAAAGAAGAAAGTTTTGATTATTCAAATATTGATTCTGTAACATTGTTTGAAGGTATGCATCCGGCGGTAATGAAAGATTTAATTATCAAAGAAGACTGGAACTTTGAGATTGATATCAAAAGAAAAAATTTTAAAAATACAAAGCACAGGTTATTGTATTTTTTATGGAAGAAGTTTGGGATAAGACCTTTTGAATACAGCAATTATAAACGTATTTAAGCATTATGGAACATTACAGCATGAATCTCACACTGAAAGTGTGGAAACAAAGGAACAGTAAAGACAAAGGCAGTTTTGAAACTTACCAGGTAAAAGATATTTCTTCTGAAATGTCTTTCTTGGAAATGTTTGATGTGCTGAATGAACAACTCATCAGCGATGGCAGAGACCCGATTGCTTTTGACCACGACTGCAGGGAAGGTATTTGCGGTATGTGCAGCATGTACATTAATGGCAAGGCACATGGCCCGTGGGAACAAAATACGACCTGCCAGTTGCACATGAGGGCTTTTAAAGATGGCGATACGATTGTGGTGGAACCCTGGCGTTCTGTTGCATTTCCGGTTATAAAAGATTTAATGGTGGACAGAACAGCTTTTGACAGAATCATTCAGGCAGGTGGTTACATCAGTGTAAATACCGGTAATGCTGTTGATGCCAATGCAATTCCAATTGACAAAAAAAATGCGGATGATGCTTTTATGGCGGCTGCCTGTATTGGTTGTGGAGCCTGTGTTGCATCTTGCAAAAACGGGAGTGCAATGTTGTTTGTAAGCGCCAAAGTTTCTCAACTGGCATTATTGCCACAGGGCGAACCCGAAAGAGAATCGAGGGTATTGAATATGGTAGCACAAATGGATAAGGAAGGTTTTGGCAACTGCACCAATACCTATGCTTGCGAAGCCGAATGCCCCAAAGGAATTTCTGTTGCAAATATTGCCAGGATGAACAGGGAATATTTGAAAGCAGGCTTAAGCACCGAAGATTAAATAGAGTATTAATTTTTGAATGATATCAGCAGGAATTAGTTCCTGCTTTTTTATTTCTGTTATTTATAACTTAGCCCAGGTAATAAAGTAAATTATCCATCGTTCATTTAAAAATTGCTTTACGAATTCTTCCTGCACCATAGTATTGCTTCGTCACCGGCACCTGCTTTTAAGGGTTTTAAAACTCCGGGCGGTGATAAATGATACCAGTATTTATGAACTGAAAGAAAAACAGCCGGTGATAATTAATTGCAAAGAAGCAGTCATAAGAATAATTATTACAAATGGATTTCATTGCAGCAGAGAAGTAGTGATTCATCAAAAGCCAGGAACGTATTTTTTTGAAGTGGAAAGTTATATTGATGATATACAGCTTTTAACAGGGCTAATGCTGGCGCTGCTGTTTTTCCTTATTTTTATTTTTTCCGGTGTTCGTTTTTTTATGCTGATGGCAAATTTGCCCATTCTGGTATTCCTGTATGTTTTCTATATAAAAAGAAAAAATTTCATACAGATTCACAGGCTTAACCCCGATAACACCATCACTAGGAATTGACAGCAATATTATTACTGCTTATTAAAGCACTTACATCAGCTTTATTAAAAGTATTAAGTTTATCAATATGCAAAATGGTACTGCTTCCATCATCATTACGCTGATACATAGGTACAAACTTTGCCCCTACAATAATTTCTTTAAAGGTGTAAGAACTCCTGGCAACAACAGTATTACTAAACATGTCATCAAATGCTTTCAGATAAACAAGTAATTCGCCGTTTGTATTTGCAAAATCTTCAGCAGTAAATTTATAAAAGGGACTGTTCTCTGTAATTGGATGAACAATTGTCCAGCTAAGGGTAAGAGCATTCACTTTTTCATATTCCAGTTCCAGCGGAAAAAATTTATTCATCATCTTTCCATTTTCTTCCAGCATCAAACCAACTGTAAGTTTTGCTTCGGCATCTGTGAGTGATGTATTTTTATAAGGTGCCACCCTCAGCATTAATCCAACCCCATCCCTGAATGGCGCAATGATGGCATTGTGCGAAAACTTAAGATATGCTTTTGGTTTGCTGAAACGGCCATACAACAAACCTGTTACTACCGCAAAACTTAACAAACCAGTTAAGGCTTCAGCCGACGATACTGCACTGGCAATCCATCCTGTGGGATTAACCCGGCCGTAGCCAACAGTAGTAAATGTTTGGGCGCTGAAAAAAAAAGCTTCGCCAAATTTTTCCAACGGCGTTGTTGTTATCATTCCGCTTAAATGCTCAACCCCGATAAAATAATAAATACAGGCAAATACAAAATTTACAGCTATAAAGAAAATAAAAATAAGGCTGAGAAATTTCCAGCGTGGAATGGCCAGCATGGTATGATACCAGCTTGTGCGTTGCAAAAAATTAATACCCCGTTTTTCAACATTGGGCCTTCCGTCTTTGTTTACAAATCTTCCGCCATAGTCGGCAGCATTGCTTCCAAAGCCGGTATTTGTTTCAGTTTTTGCTTTACTGTTTATTTTACGAAGTATTGCCATTGCTTCTGCTAAAATCTTTTTTACAAATGTAACAGTAAATTACTATCGTAAATTATGCTAATTTTAAACTGATAAAACCTTTTATGTTTTTAAAAGAACTGCTGCATTACAATAAGAAGCTTTTTTTGTGTTTTGTAATTTTTCTTGCTTTTTTTGTTTTCTTAAATTTTAAATGGGGCGTTGTTGCTTCACCCGTTCACCAGTTTGGTATGTACAGCGGCCGGTATACTGTAAAAGATACCCAGGAAGTTTACAGAATTTATGTAAATGAACAATTGATTGATTTTACAAACCTTTCTCTTGCACAAAGAGATCAGTTACAATTTCCTTTGTTTTATTTTGAAAGACAAAAGCAGAATAACCTGGCAGTTTTTACTACCATGAAAAGAGTTTTAAGTAAAGTATTAATTGGCAAACTGATGAAAGAAGAAGACTATACGAATCAGGTAAGCAGCATTGCATTTACTAACTGGTACAGCAATAAACTGCAGCAAATGCTTGGTTACCCGGTTACCAAACTGGAAGTAACTGCACAGAAATACATTTATCAAAACAATACATTGCAACCAACTGCTGAACCCCGTAAATTACCTTTCATTGTTATTAACTAATAAACATAAAAAACAATTTGCCTGGTTTTACCTGCTGTGCTTTATAGTGAATTATGGCTGGTATTTTTTAAATAACCTGCTGCTCTGCCAGGTAAATCCTGTGTTTTTTATTAACAAGCTGGATGTTACAAGAAACATTGTAATGCTCACCAGCCTGCAGCACCTGTTAATTGATAGCTACTGGTTGCGTCTTGTATTTGACATGTTGTTTCTGTTACTGCCGCTGTTGCTTTGGTTTTTGGTTATTAAAGAAAGGAAGGGATTTAAAACAGTTGCAGTAGTAACGTCGCTGATCTGTCTTGTGTATGGGATATATGTTTCAGCTTTTACTCACCTGAGCCTTGAATTGTTTGTGGCCTGGATGCTTATACCGCTGGTGTTCTATGCTGCTTCTGCGAAAGGGTTTTATTATTTGCTGCACTGCATCCGTATTATATTTATCCTGATATTTTTCACTGCCGGGCTCTGGAAGATTAGGGCAGGTGGCATTTTTAACATGGAACAAATGAGCGGCATTTTGGTGGAACAACATAGTGAATATTTAGTGAGCAATAGCACTAACTGGTTTTCGCAGTTTGTATATTTTTTGGTAGGGCATCCGGCTATTTCTTATTCTTTGTATTTGGTTGGATTGATTGCTGAACTGATATTCATTCTTGGATTATTTACAAGAAGGTTTGATACGGTGCTCCTCGTTGCGTTCCTGTTTTTTCTTATTGCCGATTTATTTTTAATGCAGATAAATTATTTTAACTGGCTGGTGTTTGCAGGGTTGCTTTATTTTTCAAAGTATAAACTGAAAGAAGATGTTGTTTAACAAAGCGCTGCTGCATACCGTTGGCTGGAAATCGCTAAATACAGCATTTACCTTTTTTATCAACCTGCTGATGGTTCGCTTGCTGGGCAGCGAAACAAGTGGCAGTTTTTTTTATGCTATTGCCGTTTTATCTTTTTTGGCGCTGCTGATTGGTTTGTGTTTAGAAAACGGCATTATCTATTATGCCAGCAGCAAGCCGGAAAGCAGCCGTACAATTTCTATGTTTGTTTTGTTCCTTCTTGCAGCGCAGGCATTGCTGAGCTGGCTCATCCTTCAGTTTTTTGCTGTAGGCATTGATAAAAACCTGGCGCTGCTTTTTATAGCAAGCAATCTTGCCATCAATTATTTTTCGGCGCTGTATGTTTCTAAAAAATGGTTTATTGCTGCCAACATCATTGCATGTGCGGTTAATTTTTCGGTATTGGTTTTATTAGGGTTGGTTTACCATCATTATGAACCGGCTAAAAGAATTACTGATTCCTCCACCATTTTTATTGGCGCTTATTTTTTACAGGCGCTGCTGCTGCTGTTGTTTTATTTTTTCTTTTCAAAAAAGTATTCAACAGCTGCTGAACCGGCTTTACCGGTTATTAAAAGTATTTTTATTTTCTCCGGCATTGTTTACCTGAGCAACCTGCTTTTCTTTCTGGTAACAAGGGTTGATTATTATTTTGTGGAAAAAAGCTGCACAACCGCAGCTTTGAGTAATTATATACAGGCAAGTAAAATGGCACAACTGCTTTTGTTATTGCCGGTAATGGTTGGCTCGGTTATATTTCCGTACACTTCGGGTGGCGATGTTGCAACAATGGCAGCGCAAACAAAAAGGGCTTGCCGCCTGCTTAGCTTATTATTTTTTGTGGCTGCTGCTCTTATAGCGGCTACCGGCTACTGGGTTTTTCCATGGATGTTTGGAAAAGGGTTTACCCAAATGTATGTGCCGGTGCTTTTGTTGCTGCCCGGCATCCTGTGCCTTACTTTACTGGCGGTTATCAGTGCTTATTTAGACGGGATAAAAAGAATATGGCTAAGTGTGTGGGCAAATATTGCTGCACTGTTTGTTATTGCAATTGCTGATTGGTTTTTAATTCCGCTATATGGTATTAATGCGGCGGCACTGATTAGTTCGGCTGGCTATTTTGTTTGTGCTGCGGTACCGGTGTACTGGTTTTGTAAGCTGAGTGGGAGTTCTGTAGGGGAGTTGTTTGTTTTCAGAAGAAGTGATTTAAAGGGCTGAGGCTTTTTACTTTCTCTTTTTTGCTGTTGCTGAGTCTTCCGTAATCCTGAGTTTTATAATTTTTGTTACCAGCTTTATGGGAAGTGGTTTGTCAATCGGAAACTGAACAGCACCTTTTGAACTTTTATACATTACCAGTTCTTTTTTGAAGACTTCTATTGCCCCTGACTTTGGGTAAAAATAAATTAAAGACGGTGCATGAAATGAAAATACTAATACATTTCTTATCTTATTTAAAATATTGCCAGTCGAACATAAACTTTCACCTGAAGTCACGAGACAGTAAAGTGGATACCAATTGGGCGAAGAGTATTTTATTTTAATAACATAAAAAAGCCTCCTTAAAGGAGGCTTTTGGTGTTGGGGGTAATATACTAACTTATGTGATACATAAGTACTTTGCTGGTTACACCAGACTTTAATGGGTTACAGGGTCCTTCATAGATAATATTACTGGTTTTTACAGGATTCGGATTTTTTTGTGTCAGGATAAACAAGGACTATTGGATATTGATTTTTAACAAGACAAAAATACAGCCCGGCAATTTCTAAAAAAGTAGTTGCCTCGATAATTAGTTTGTAGTATAATTTCTAACAATATCATCCACTGAACAAATCTTCCATTGTAAAAAATTACCTTTGCCGCAAACAACGATTCTCATGTGGCTCAACAGCATTTTAGATACCATCGGCAATACGCCCTTAATCAAACTAAATAAAATTACCCGGCAGCTTCCCTGCACTGTGCTGGCAAAAGTGGAATACTTTAACCCCGGCAACAGTATTAAAGACCGCATGGCACTCAAGATGCTGGAAGTGGCCGAGCAGGAAGGCAAAATAAAACCCGGCGGCACCATCATAGAAGGTACCAGTGGCAACACCGGCATGGGCCTGGCGCTGGCGGCTTGTGTAAAAGGATATAAGTGTATTTTCACCACTACCGATAAGCAATCCAAAGAAAAAGCCGACATTTTAAAAGCCGTGGGTGCCGAAGTAATTGTGTGCCCCACCAATGTGGAGCCTGAAGACCCAAGAAGTTATTACTCCGTAAGCAAGCGCCTGGCAACCGAAGTGCCCAATAGCTGGTATGTAAACCAATACGACAACTTAGCCAACCGCCTTGCCCATTACGAACAAACCGGCCCCGAGATTTGGGAACAAACCGAGGGAAAAGTCACACATTTGGTTGTAGCCACCGGAACCGGCGGAACAATTGTAGGCACGGGCAAGTATTTAAAAGAAAAAAATCCCAGTATTAAAGTATGGGCAATAGATACTTATGGCAGTTTGCTTAAAAAGTATTTCGACACCGGCGAGCTTGATCAAAAAGAAGTGTATCCTTATATAAGTGAAGGCTTCGGCGAAGACTTTGTACCCCAGAATTATGATATGAGTGTGATTGACGAATTTGTAAAAGTGACTGATAAAGACGGCGCCATCATGGCCCGTAGAATTGCCAAAGAAGAAGGAATGTTTTGCGGCTATAGTGCAGGTAGTTGTTTGCAGGGCCTTATGCAGTTGGCCGCAGGCGGCAAAGATGCTTTAACAAAAGATGATGTGGTGGTTTGCATTTTTCACGATCATGGCAGCCGCTATGTAGGTAAAGTGTACAACGACCAGTGGATGATGGAACGTGGTTTTCTGGAAGTAAAGACATTTAAAGATTTAATAAGCGGCAGGGGAACAAAAAAACTGATTACCATTTCGCCTAAGCAAACAGTAATGGAAGCCATTGAACTGATGAAGAAGTATGATATTGAAAACATACCTGTAATGAATGGCGAAGGCAATGCTGGCGCCATCAGCGAAAGCGGTTTGTTTAATAAGATATTGAACGATGCCGAAATAAAAAACCAGCTGGTAGAAAAAGTAATGGAAAAAGCCTATCTGGAAGTGGCTTTTGATACGCCTGTGGAAAGATTAAGCCTTTTTATTACCAAAGAAAATGGCGCTGTGCTAAGCAAGGACGAAAGCGGCGACTACCATATTGTTACCAAATATGATATTATCCAAAGCCTGTCAAAGTAAAAATACATTAGCAGAAAATATTGCTTAAATGCAGTGCTGCAAAGGATACTTTATTCATTGTAACTTTTACATCACATCTTTTGCAGCTCCTGCTATCGTAGTTTTACGAGTGTTTCCTGCGTAACTATCCTAAGTTAAAACCGGTATTATTTACGCCGCAGCAGTAATTACTGTATGGCAAAAAAAGAGCAATATCGCTCTTGTAAGGAATTGTTAAACATCGCATCTTTGTGTCAGAAGTTGATTGATAGGAATTAGAATATCAATCGTTATCCAAAAATCCTGATAAACCAAAAAGTTGAGTCCAATTATCCAAATCGTACTTTGAAAGACCATCAACAATCCAATATCAGTCAACTTCTTCTTTTTAAAAATTGTAGTTAAAAAATATAAAAGTTCTTTTAAATCCAGTTCGAAGAAAAACAAAATCAAGGGAAAACACCGATATATCCAATATCTAAAGCCTATGCCCTAAAAAGCGATGATGGCGAAAAACCAAAAGAGTCCAAAAAATCCAGCCTATGCCTTAAAAAGCGATGATGGCGAAAAACCAAAAACTGAAACACAGGATAAAATCATTATGATTGAGTTTTACTTAAAAGAGTAACCCCCTTAGAAAGTAAAATCAGCATCCTGGACAAAAACCAGCTAGAGCTTGGTTGGTTCTGACAAAATTAACTTCTGCATTTATTTGATACGTCAAATGTTTGCGGAAGTTTTTTCTTTTATACCATCTTGATTTACTAAATAGTCCAAAGGCCTATGTATAAATCTTAGATGGTATTGTACCGACCGGAAATTGCATCGGGCTAAATACTGGTAAATTCGGTATTATATACTCCCCTGCTACCTTTATTTTTACAAAATGATTTTACAGTCAGCTACAAATTTGCAGTTTACTCCAAAGCGAATTGTTTCATTAGTGCCTTCACAAACCGAATTATTACATAACCTCGGTTTGGAAGAGGAAACCATTGGCATTACTAAGTTTTGTGTACACCCTGCTAAATGGTTTAAAACAAAAACAAAGGTTGGCGGCACAAAAAAAATAAACATCGAACTTGTTAAAGTGCTAAAGCCTGATTTAATCATTGCCAATAAAGAAGAAAATGTAAAAGCAGAGGTGGAAGAACTGGCAGAACACTTCCCGGTTTGGGTTACTGATGTAAATAATGCAGAAGATGCCCTGCAAATGATTGATGACATTGGTGAACTTACCAGAAAAAAGACCACAGCCGAAAAACTTATTACTGAAATTAAAGAAAACTTCTCCAAACTTGCTGACTCTTTGCAGCTCCAAACTAAGATCTCAGAACTAAGAACCTGCTACCTCATCTGGCGCAATCCTTACATGACAATTGGCGGTGATACTTTTATTAACGATATGCTCAGCAAATGCGGATTTAAAAACATTTTTGAAGAACAAAAAAGATACCCCGAAGTTACCATCTCCGAACTCCAGGCTAAGCACTGCGAACTCCTGCTACTTTCCTCCGAGCCGTTTCCTTTTAAACAAAAACACATTGATGAACTGCAGTATGAATTACCTAATTGCAAAATAATATTGGTAGATGGCGAAATGTTTAGCTGGTATGGAAGCAGATTGTTATTGGCTGCTGAATACTTTTTACAACTACGTCAATCTTTACTTTAAAATGATGTGGCTATATTTGCCCACTTTATGCATACAGTTATTATTATAGGTGCCGGCCCGGCAGGGCTTACTGCGGCTTACGAATTTTTGGAACATACAGATATTATTCCCATCATTCTGGAAGCAACGCCAGATATTGGCGGCTTATCCCGTACAGTAAAATACAATGGTAACCGGCTTGACATTGGCCCACACCGATTCTTCTCTAAAAGTGACAGGGTGATGAACTGGTGGCTGAATATCTTACCCATAGACAGTAGCGAAGAAGACGTTACCATCAGTTATCACAACAAACAAACAACGGTACATACCACAACAACACATCCGCAAAACAAAGAAGAAGTAATGGTGGTTTGCAACCGGCTGACCCGTATTTATTTTTTGGGAAAATTATTCAGTTACCCCGTTAAGCTGAACAAAGAAACAATTAGAAACCTCGGCATCGTTAGAATTACTAAGATTGGCTTTAGTTACATGAAGTCGAAAGTTTTTCCACGCAAGCCAGAAACTACGCTGGAAGATTTTTTCATCAACCGTTTTGGCAACGAACTCTACCTTACTTTTTTTAAAGACTATACCGAAAAAGTTTGGGGAACACCCACCAACCAGATAAGTGCTGCCTGGGGTGCACAAAGAGTAAAAGGTTTATCCCTTACCAAAACAGTGATGCATTTTTTATTCAAAGGCAAAAAGAAAAAGCAGGACATCAATCAAAAAGATACGGAGACAAGTTTGATAGAAAAATTTCTTTATCCAAAATATGGCCCCGGCCAAATGTGGGAAACAGTTGCCAAACTGATAGAGGCAAAAGGCGGAAAAATTTTATTGAACCATGAAGTAAAGAAGATAACCAATAAAAACAATCTTATTGAATCTGTTACTGCAATTAATAAAACAACAGGAGAAGAAACAACTTTCAGCGGCGATTATTTTATTTCAAGCATGCCGGTAAAAGATTTAATGAATGGATTTGTGATGCCGGTGGATGCTGCGGCAAAAAATATTGCCGGCAATTTAATTTACCGTGATTTTATTGCGGTAGGTTTATTGCTTAAAGATTTAAAACTAAAAAACAAAGATGGCTCGCCGGTAAAAGACAACTGGCTTTACATTCAGGAAAAAGAAGTGAAAGTAGGCCGCCTGCAGATTTATAATAACTGGAGCCCCGGCATGATCAAAGACCAAAACACCTACTGGCTTGGCCTGGAATATTTTTGCAACGAAGGAGATGAAATATGGACCATGAGCGATGAAGCCATGATAAATTTTGCAAAAAAAGAACTGGCTGCCATCAACATCATTGAAGAAAAAGAAGTGCTTGATGCTACTGTGGTAAGGGTGCCCAAAACTTATCCTTCGTATGTAGGTGTGTATGAACAGTTTGATGTGGTGCAAAAATACATGGACACATTCACCAACCTTTTTTTAATTGGCCGCAATGGAATGCATAAATACAATAACCAGGATCACTCCATGCTAACTGCCATGCAGGCGGTAGAAAACATAAAAAACGGTGTAACAGACAAATCAAATATCTGGAGCATCAACACCGAAGAAGAATACCACGAGAGTAAATAATTACATATCAAATTATCACTTTTGTTTTCTGCTTTTTTCTCCTACGTTGTCATGCTAAGGAAAGAAGCATCTTTAATTAACAACATACAGGATGCTTCGTTCCTCAGCATGACAAAAGCGACAATTTAAAATGCAGCCGGCAAATAATCCTTCAGTTTTATTATCTTGTTGCAATGAAACAATCAAATAATATTATTGCCGCAGCGCTCTATATTGTTTTATTTGCTTTGCATCTTCCGCTTTACCGCTACTCAATGGACCCCGATGGAATTTCTTATTTAAACATGGCAAACCGGTATGCTAATAATGGTTTTGTTGATTCGGTAAATGGTTACTGGAGCCCATTGGGTTCCTGGCTGCTGGTGCCTTTTATTAAAGCAGGGCTGGAACCTGTCATCACTTTAAAGATCATAAACGGCATTTTGGGTTTGCTCAGCCTTTTCAGTTGTATCAGCCTGCAGAACAAGTTCAATATTCATCCTGTGCTAAAAAAAATAATGCCTTACGCATTTGTTGCCCTGCTCCTCTCCTTTTGCTTTCACGAACTCTTTGCCGATTTGCTGTTGGTGTTTTTATTATCACTATATCTCAATCTTGTCTTCGGCAATAACTTTATAAGCAGCCGCAAAAATCTTTTGCTGGCCGGTTTGCTGGGTGCCTTGTGTTATTTTGCCAAAGCTTATTGTTTTCCTTTCTTCCTGCTGTACACTACCATTGTATTATTCATGCTTTGCAAAAAGAAATTTGGCAGGCATTTTATAAAACCGTTTATAAAAAAAGTAATACTTGTTTACGCAGTATTTTTTGTAATTACATCGCCTTACCTATATGCTCTCTATAAAAAATACGATGCAGTTTTAATAAGCACCGCAGGCAAATTAAACAACACCTGGTTTTTGGCTCCCGGCTTTAACAGCGATAACACAATGGTAATTGCGCCGCCTTACAAAGAAGCCATCTCCTATTGGGACGAACCGGCATACAAAAAGGAAAAAACTCTTTCGCCATTTAATTCTGCTGCGCTGTTTTTTAAACAAATAAAATTAATTGGCTCCAACACAATTTCTTTTTCACAAATCTTGTTCAGCGTTTCTGTCTTCAGCTTTTTCATACTTGCAGGTTTTATCTTTTATTTATTTAAACGAAAAAAAGAAACAACATCCGGTGAATGGATACTATTACTCACAATCATACTTTTGCCTGCCGGATATTTATTAATTATTATCGAATGGAGGTATGTCTGGATTTTATCTATGCTTCTTTTAATTGCCGGATGCATTCTGCTCACAAAATTTCTTTCTAACAAAATGTTGCCACTTGCAGGCATCATCCTTGCCGCAAGTTTTACCATTAAACCTATTATAGAACTGCAGGAACTAAAACAGAACAATTATAAAGATGTTGTTGAAATGGCGGCCATTTTCAAACAAAAGAATGTACAGGGCAATTTTTTTGTGAGCAACCAGTCGCAGCCCGAAGTGGGCAAAGTGCTGGCACTTTGTTATCTTACCAAAAGCAAATTATTAGGGGTTTACAAATCAAGTTACAGCCTCAATGAACTGAAAAAATCCGTCGAAGATTACAATGTTAATTACTACATTGCTTTGTATCAAACCGAAGCAGAGAAGAATACATTGTTGCAGTCAACGATTGCCAAAACTGCCAAAAATATTTATACAGATTTGTATCCCGGGCTACTGCTCTTTCAACTAAAATGAAATAAGGCTGAATAAAAACCAAATTCTCTTATTTTTGTAAAAAACCAACTAACATGGCTACTAAAAAAATTGTGGATTTACTGGGCGACAAAGCCGAATTTTTACTTAATCACGAATCTAAAACAATTGCTAAAGAACAATTGCATTTGCCGGGCCCCGATTTTGTGGACAGGATATGGATTAACAGCGACCGCAGCCCCAATGTGCTCCGTAACCTGCAGGGCCTTTATGGCACCGGAAGATTAGCTAATACCGGGTATTTATCTATCCTGCCTGTTGATCAGGGTATTGAACATAGTGCAGGTGCTTCATTTGCCAAAAACCCTATTTACTTCGACCCCGAAAATATAATTAAGCTTGCCATTGAAGGTGGTTGCAACGCAGTAGCCACTACTTATGGCGGTTTAGGTTTTCTTTCCAGGAAATATGCCCATAAAATTCCGTTGATTGTAAAAATAAACCACAATGAATTTCTTACCTATCCCAATAAGTTCGACCAGTTAATGTTTACTTCAATTAAAGCATGTCAGAACCTGGGCGCTGCTGCAGTGGGCGCCACCATTTATTTTGGCAGCGACGAAAGTGCAAGGCAAATTCAGGAAGTAAGCAAAGCATTTGAAATGGCGCATGAGCTGGGCCTGCCAACTATATTATGGTGTTACCTGCGTAACCCTGCTTTTAAAACAAAGGAAAAAGATTTTCACGTTTCGGCAGACTTAACCGGCCAGGCAAATCACCTGGGTGTAACCATTGAAGCAGATATCATCAAACAAAAACTGCCGGAAAACAATGGTGGATATTTAGCCCTTAACACAAAAGAATCTGCTTATGGTAAAAATGATTCCCGTATTTATTCTGAATTAACCAGCGACCACCCTATCGATCTTTGCCGCTACCAGGTAGCCAATTGTTACATGGGCCGGGCAGGTTTAATTAATTCTGGTGGTGCATCATCCGGCGCAGGCGATATGGCCGAAGCAGTAACAACAGCCGTTGTAAACAAACGTGCCGGTGGCATGGGCCTCATCAGTGGCCGCAAAGCTTTTCAGCGCCCAATGAATGAAGGTGTTGAAATTTTGAACGCCATACAGGATGTTTATTTGGATAAAGATATTACGATAGCTTAAAAAGTTCAGAGCCGGGAATTCGGAGTCTGGAATTCCGGACTTCCGGCTTATAACTCCAAACTAATTCGAGCATGAAAAAAGAAGAAGATATAGAAGCCAACCTTGCAGGTGAAGAACCAGTTACTGAGGAATCGAAATCACGTTGGTTCAGGCGAAAAAAGAAAGGCATACTTACTTCCACCAAAGATAAAAAAGATGCACCCGAAGGGCTTTGGAACAAATGCCCCAACTGCAAATACACCTGCACTGTTACTGAGTTAAGAGAAAACAAATTTGTTTGCCCCAAATGCAATCATCATCACCGCATAGGCAGCGAGGAATATTTCGAAATCATTTTCGACGATAATATTTACACAGAACTCTACGCCAACATCAAATCAAAAGATTATCTCGGCTTCGTTGATTTAAAACCATACTCCCAGCGGCTGACAGATACTTATGCCAAAACGGACATTCACGATTCTATTACTGTGGCCCATGGCAAAGTAAATACACAAGATTTGGTAATTGCTTGCATGGATTTTGAATTTATTGGCGGCAGCCTTGGCAGCGTAATGGGCGAAAAAATAAGCCGTGCCTGCGACTATTGCATGAAACACCGCATCCCTTTTATGATTATCAATAAAAGCGGCGGTGCCCGAATGATGGAAAGCGCTTTCTCACTGATGCAGCTTGCAAAAACATCGGGTAAGCTGAGCCAGCTAAGCGATGCAAAAATTCCTTACATCTCACTTTGCACTGACCCTACATTTGGTGGCACTACTGCCAGCTTTGCAATGCTGGGAGATATTATCTGCGGCGAGCCCGGAGCACTCATTGGCTTTGCAGGCCCCAGGGTAATTAAAGAAACCATTAAAAAAGATTTGCCCGAAGGCTTTCAACGCAGCGAATTTTTATTAGAGCATGGCTTCCTTGATTTTATCATCAACCGAAAAGAACTGAAAGAAAGGCTTGGAAAGTTATTGGAGTTATTTAAGGGATAACTAAAAAAACAGCTTCCGTAAATCTCTATTGCGTGAAATGCCTGCCATCATACTGTTATAAATTTTACTATAAATTCTAAATAAAATTTTGTTACTTGAGCTAAAATCAGGTGCCGGGTGCCTTGGTACTGGTACTGTTATTTGCATGCTTTGTTGTGTAATATCATTCAACGAAACTTCAATTGATCTTCAACGATAAACTTTACAACATGAAAAAATTAATTTTCTTTTTGATGCTTGCATCCTTCGTTGCCATCTCCCCTGCTTTGCTTGCACAAAATGCCGAGGGCAATGATTTAAAGAGCTACTCCAAGTTTGATTTTGTGCCCGGAGAAAAAGTAATTTTCTTCGATGATTTTTCGCAGGACAATGTGGGTGATTTTCCCGGCAAATGGAACACCAATGGAAAAGGAGAAGTGGTAATAAGCAATCTGCATCCGGGCAAATGGCTGAAGATGCGGAACGCTACCACTTATGTTCCCGGAATAGCCTCCAGTAAATTCCCCGACAATTACACGATAGAATATGACATGATAGCTAACGGAGAAGACAGGGCCGGATCATTTAACATTGAACTTACGGCACTTAAAAATAAAAACCAGGTTCCTGATGCATCGGACCCAACCAGCAACACAGGCATTTTTTTGAGTATGGAAATGGGTGCTGAAGGTACTATCCGTTATCTGGTAAAATCTACTATCAATACCGGAGGTAGCCCAACAGATGGAGGCGCAAATACCGATATTAACGATAACACAATACAAGGAAAAGCCGGGGATAAATTTCATGTTTCAATTACAGTAAATAAACAAAGGTTGCGGTTTTATTTAAATGAAGTAAAAGTGCTCGACCTTCCAAATACAATTCCGGTTGGTAATTATAATGCAGTAATCTTTCGCATGTGGGGTTGGGTCGAGGACCATCCTTTTGATGCCCTGCTCTCCAATTTCAGGTATGCCGAAGGCACAACAGATATGAGAAGTAAACTAATGACCGAAGGCAAACTGGTTACGCATGGAATTTTGTTTGATATAAATTCTGATAAAATAAAAGCAGAATCTTATGGTACGCTTAAAGAAATTGCACAGGTGCTGAAAGACAACGCTGCAGTAAGGGTAAAAATAACCGGGCATACCGACAGCGACGGAGCAGAAGCTGCAAACCTTGACTTATCAAAACGCCGGGCAGCCTCTGTTAAAAATGCTTTGAGCAAAGATTTTGGTATTGATGCTGCAAGAATGGAAGCGGATGGTAAAGGTGCAGCCCAGCCAGTTTCGCCAAACACAAGTGCCGAGGGCAAAGCAAATAACAGAAGGGTAGAGTTTGTAAAACTGTAAGACTTAATTTATTTTTTTACGCATAAATTCTAACATCATGTTACGTAAAACATATTTCATCTCAGCCTGCATTATTTTTGCAGCTTCATCACTTACTGCACAGGTTCTTCAACCCGAAGATCCTTCCTATTTACCTTCTTCAACAGTGAATGTGAAGAAAACACCCAATTACACTGCTAAGAATGAGCTGATAAATGTGATAGAACAAAAAGGGCTTTATCCTTACAAGGGCCATGATTGCGACGACTTAAGTATGTCGTTTGAAGAAGACAATGACGGTAAGAAATATGGATGCAATGAATTTTCATCCATCAGCCTGAGGGTAACACAATACGGTACGCAGGGAAAAATAATTTTCACCCAGTTAAAGCCCTATGACGAAGAACTAAAGCAATTGCAGGAATTTGAATCCTCCTCAAAAGCAGAACCTGATAATATTGGATCAAGAAAATCAAGAGATGTAATTACAAAAGCAGTAACCAATGGAAAAATGGTGCTGGTAAAAGATGTTATTACCTGTGCTGAAAGTAAATACAAGCAATACAGCTTAATCTATTTCCGGTCGGTTGCTTTAATAGGAACAACAATTGTCAATATCACTGGTTCGTTCAATAGTGATGATGATTTAATGGCTGGAAAAATTCATTCCGAAATAATGGAAAAGCTTAACAAGGGCTTTCATTAAAAGGAGATTTTATTCCCGTTCTATTTACTTATCATACCGAAGCTTCTGCTTGATTTTTGTTCACACGGAGTTTTCACCTCTTACTTTTTAAAAATGATTTACATGATCCGTTATATTATCCAATTATTTTAATAAAAGAAAATAGCGTTAATTTGTTTCAGCCAACTTAAACCGGTTGAATGACAGCATTAATAATCATCATTTTTGTACTGGGCTATGCAGCCATTGCTTTTGAGCAACCGCTAAAGCTTAATAAAGCAGCTTCGGCTTTAATTACCGGTGTGCTCTGCTGGACGATATATACACTGCAAACAGAATCGTCACATACTGCAGGCGAAGAACTGCTGCATTACCTGGGAGAAATAGCATCGGTGCTTTTTTTCCTGCTGGGAGCCATGACAATTGTAGAACTGATAGACTCACATGACGGGTTTGGCATCATTTCGCAAAAATTAAAAACTACCAGCAAACAAAAACTGTTATTGCTTATAACAGTGATAACTTTTTTTCTTTCGGCACTGCTCGATAATTTAACTACGGCAATTGTGATGACATCGCTTTGTTCAAAAATATTAAACGATAAAGAAGACAAACTTTGGTTTGCAGGCATGATTGTAATTGCAGCCAATGCAGGCGGTGCATGGTCGCCACTGGGCGATGTAACCACTACCATGCTTTGGATTGGCGGACAAATTACTGCACTGAATATTATGAAGCAGCTCATACTTCCCAGTATTGCGGTGTGCATCATTCCTGCATTCATCATTGCTTACCGCTTCAGGGGCAAAAAATTTATTTACAATGCTGCATCCGTTTGCACCGAAAAAGAAAAACGGGATGGCAACATCATTCTTTTTTCAGGTGTTGGTTTTTTAGTGTTTGTTCCTTTGTTTAAAACACTAACAAACTTACCACCCTTTATGGGCATGCTGCTTGCACTGGGATTGATGTGGGTTATCACCACCATCATCCACAAAAACAAACAAACTGAAATTGCTGAAAGATTTACGGTGGCCAGGGCATTGCAAAAAGTAGACACTCCCAGTATTTTATTTTTCCTGGGCATATTGCTGGCAGTATCTGCCCTGCAGTCTGTTGGTTTGCTGAAACAAATGGCAACAGCACTTAACAGCACTTTTAAAAATGATTACCTGATTGGCACTGCTTTGGGCCTGGTTTCGGCAATTGTTGACAATGTGCCATTGGTTGCTGCTTCGCAGGGCATGTATGATTTAACAACCTATCCAACAGACCATCCTTTTTGGGAATTCATTGCATTAACCACAGGCACCGGCGGCAGTGCCATCATCATTGGTTCGGCTGCAGGTGTAGCAGTGATGGGGATTGAGCAAATTAATTTTATGTGGTACCTGAAAAAAATAAGCTGGCTTGCATTACTGGGCTTTGCCGCAGGCATATTGGTATTTCTTTTACAAATTTGGCTTACACACTAATGCTGTTTACAATTCCTCATCAAGCCAGATGGGATAAAGCCAATGCAGGCAGCAAATTCATCAAAACCGGTATCTGAAATAAATTGCTGCAAAAAAACTTAACTGAGTATTTTTTATACTGTTGGTTGTAAAAAAAGTTTTAACTGACTGTAATTATGAAAGTAAGATTGCCTTTAAAAATCAAATCAACTTCTGCTTTAATAATCTACCTGCTGCTGTTTATTGCTTTCAATTCAAAAGCCCAGGTTTGGTCGCCCATTGCAGGCCTGCCAAGTGCTGCCAATTTTAAAACCGTAAAGTTTATTGATGCAAACACAGGCTGGGTAGCAGGAGATGATGGAGCAATTCTTAAAACAACCGATGGAGGAAATAACTGGGTTGTGCAAACATCCGGCACCGCCAATACTTTGCGAAGTATTTTCTTTTTAGATGCCACCAATGGCTGGGCCTGCGGTGATTTAGGAACCATCATTTCAACCAGCAACGGCGGTACAACATGGACACCGCAAACATCGCCTTACACAAGCCAGTACAACAGTGTTCAGTTTGTGAACACATCAACTGGATGGATTGTTGGAAAAGGAAGTGTATTACTAAAAACAATTAATGGCGGAGCCAACTGGGCACAACAATCCAACCAGGGCGTTGATATGTGGGGCATAGATATGCAAAGCACAACTACCGGATGGGTTTGCGGTGGATTTAATAATACACAAAACAGTCCAACGCTGCTTAAAACAATTAATGGAACCAACTGGACTTTTCAAACCAATTCGGGGGTAAGTTCATTTTTAGGTTTTAATGATGTGCATTTTACCGATGCCAACAATGGATGGATAGTTGGAGGCAACGGAGTAATAAGGCGTACTACCAATGCGGGGGCAACAGCATGGACGGCTCAGTCAAGCGGTACACAATATGAATTGCTTGGCGTAGATTTTATTAATCCATCTGTTGGTTATGCCTGCGGCAGGCAGGGAATAATAATTGCAACCAGCAATGGCGGTACTAGCTGGGCAGCACAATATTCATCCATCTCTTCAGGAACATTATGGGAAATTGATATGGTGGATGCAACAACTGGTTTTGCTGTTGGTGATGCAGGACTGATATTAAAATATACAGTTTACACTCCATCGCAGCCCATAGATTTATTACAGCCAAATAATGGAGCCGAAATTTTTCAAATCAGTACCATACGCTACATCATCTGGCAGACGCAGGCCGGTATTACCAATGTAAAACTTGAATACAGCACTACCGGAAATGCAGGGCCGTGGACAACCATTGTTGCATCCACACCTGCTGCAACAGGAAGTTACTCATGGACAATTCCAAATACTTCTTCGGTAAATTGTTTTGTAAGAATTTCAAATACTGCCAATAGCAGCATTAATGATATCAGCAATGCTGCTTTTTATATTTTAAATACGCCTTATGGAATTGATTATTCTGTTTTAACATCAGCTACAGTAAATATAAGCCCGCCACAAATTGCTTTGTCATGGGTTAATGATGTAAATGCTTTATCCTATTCAGTAGATAAAAAATTACCTGCCGATGCAGGCTGGTCAAATTTGGCAACATTACCGGGCACCACAAACAACTATACAGACAATGCTGTAACTACAGGAATAATATATGAATACAGGGTTGTGAAAACAACACCGCTTGTAACAGGCTATGGATATGTTTATGCAGGAATAAATATGCCTGCACCAGATACAAGAGGAACGTTATTGCTGGCAGTTAACAATAGCTTTTCCACTTATCTACAACCAGAGATTGACCAGCTTACCAGAGATTTAATTGGCGATGGCTGGAAAGTAGTGCAGCAAAATTTTCCTCCGGCTACAAAAGATACAGCCGTAAAAAGTTGGGTGCAGAGTGAATACAATAAACCCGGTGCCAATGTAAAATCATTATTACTTATTGGGCATTTTGCTATTCCCTATTCAGGCAATTTTGCACCCGATGGTCATGCTGAAAGAATTGGTGCACAGCCTGCCGATGTTTATTATGCAGATGTTGATGGCGCATGGACAGATAATACCGTAACCACCACCACAACCGGCAGCATTTACACACCCAATATTCCTAATGATGGCAGATGGGATGCAAGCACTATTCCATCGCCGGCAGAGTTACAGGTGGGCCGGATTGATATGTATAATATGACAGGGTTTGCTTTAAATGAAGCTGATTTAATAAAACAATACCTTAATAAAAACCATGCATTCCGGCATAAAACAATAAACCCGGCTCGGAGGGCTTTTATCAACACCCATTTGGATAAACAACTTTTTTCAACATCGGCGGTAGCATGGCGAAGCTTTTCGCCAATGCTGGGCAGCAGCAATATCGGTACTATCAATACCAATGGCTGTGCAGGCAACAACTCTTGTAATTTATTTATTGATTCTCTTGAAAACAGGTCTTACCTGTGGACGTATATGGCAGGTGGCGGCAGCGATACAAGTTGTGCCGATCCGGTTTTTACCAGTTCGCAATGTATCAGCAGAACTATCAACACAGTTTTTATGCAGTTGTATGGAAGTTATTTTGTAGAATGGGCAAAAGGCGGTGTATCTACTACTACCAATCATTTATTAAGAGCGCCGCTGGCAAATTCAGCAATGCCATTAGCTACCTGCTGGACAGGAGGAATGCCACGCTGGTATTTTCAGCACATGGGGCTGGGAGAAACAATTGGCTTTTCTGTTTTACAAAGCCAGAACAATACCGGCATTTATGATCCGGGAAATGCCACTTTAAACGGAGGTGTTCACATGGCATTAATGGGCGACCCTTCTTTACGTTTATTATCAGTTTATCCTGTTTCAAATCTTGCTGTAACCCAAGTATCGGCAACATTGCAATTAAACTGGACGGCATCTGCCGATGATAATATTATTGGGTACAATATTTACAGGGCCGATACCATTACAGGAAATTTTATTAAACTCAATACTTCTATTATTTCAGCAACTAATTATACCGACAGCACACCGGCTTTGTTAACCAATAATGTGTATATGGTAAGAGCAGTAAAACTGGAAACAACTGCATCGGGCAGTTATCAAAATATGAGTGAAGGAATTTTTATTTCATCAGCAGTTAATACAACGTTTAGTTTTACAGGAAATGGAAACTGGAGCAATACGACCAACTGGACAAACAATCTTGTTCCTCCCCCAACACTGCCAGCAGGCTTTACAATAGTTATTAACCCTGCAGGAAATGGCCAGTGTATAGTTGATATTACACAACATATTTCAACCGGTGGTTCGCTTATTATAAGCTCAGGAAAAAATTTACTGATACCCGGATCCTTAGTAATTCAGTAAATAAATAATTACCATTAGCACAGCAATATGCCGGCTGATTTTATAAGGCAATATTTTTTACGGTTTTTTTTTCTTCCCTGACAAACCAGGTCTGGGATTCTTTACTTTTGAAATATCTACCTTCACAATTCAAATGAAAATGATGGATTTTAAACTAAGGCCCTGGACAATGGATGATGCAGACAGCTTAGTAAAATTTGCAAATAATAACAATATTGCAAAATATATGACTGACCAGTTTCCGCATCCCTACACAATTGAAAATGGCAAAACATTTATTGCCTTTGCATCAAAAGATACCCCACGCCATATTCTTGCCATTGAAGTAAATGGTGAAGCGGCTGGCGGTATTGGTATTCATCCGCAGGCAGACATACAATGCAAAAATGCCGAAATGGGTTACTGGCTGGCCGAAACTTACTGGGGAAAAGGTATCATCACAAAAGCCATCACTCAAATGATTGACTACGGCTTCGGCAACTTCGATATCAACCGGATTTATGCAAGGCCATTTGGAACAAATATTGGCTCACAAAAAGTACTGGAAAAAGCAGGCTTTGTGCTGGAGGGAAGGTTTGAAAAAACTTTGTTTAAAAACGGTGAGTACCTTGATGAACTGGTTTATGCAATAAGACGCAGCTAATTAATATCTCCCCTGCAAAAGGTTTTATAACTGGTTATCTTTGCAAAAAAACAACAGCTTGGAACTCAGCAACCGCAAAGCATATCATGAATATTTTATTGAAGCAAAATACATTGCTGGCATGGTGCTGGCGGGCACCGAAATAAAATCTATCCGCACAGGCAAAGTAAGTTTTAACGACAGCTACTGCTATTTTCAAAAAGGCGAACTGTTTGTAAAAAGCCTGCATATTGCCGAATATGCTTATGGCACTTACACCAATCATGAGCCCATGCAGGAAAGAAAGCTGCTGCTTACAAAACATGAATTAAAAAAATTAGAAGGCAAAATAAAAGAGAAAGGGTATTCAGTTATTCCTTTAAAAATTTTCATCAGCGAAAAAGGCCTGGCAAAAATGGAAATAGGATTGGCCAAGGGCAAAAAACTTCACGATAAAAGAGAAACGATAAAAGAAAGGGAGAATGACAGGGATATTAAGAGGAAGTATGGGATTTGAACCCCTGTCCCCTGAAGGGGCTTTAACATTCACTCAAACTAATCGGCACATTCACCGCAAGTCCTCCATCGGCAGTTTCTTTGTATTTGCTGTTCATATCCAATGCGGTATCCCACATTGTTTTTATAACACCATCCAAACTTACTTTGGCAAAATCGGGCGTGCTTTGCAATGCTAACTGAGATGCTGTTATTGCTTTAATAGCGCCCATGGTATTTCTTTCGATGCAGGGAATTTGTACCAGCCCGCCAATTGGGTCGCAGGTTAAACCAAGGTGATGTTCCATTGCAATTTCGGCAGCCATCAATGTTTGCCGCTGTGTGCCGCCCATACATTCAGTTAGTGCTGCCGCAGCCATGGCACTGCTTACACCAATCTCGGCCTGGCAGCCACCCATGGCCGCCGAAATGGTGGCGCCTTTTTTAAAGATGCTTCCAACTTCGGCAGCAGTTAATAAAAACTGCGTTATTTTTTCATCTGTGTTGCCATCGCAAAAGCAAACATAATATTGCAGCACTGCAGGAATAACACCGGCAGCCCCATTGGTTGGTGCTGTTACTACTCTTCCAAAACTTGCATTCTCCTCATTCACTGCCAAGGCAAAACAACTTACCCAATCAAGAATATATTTAAAATCGCTGCCGCCCTGTTTGATAGTAGCTACCCAGCTTCCGTAATCATTGTAAGTGCGGCCGTTCATTAATTTTTTATTCAACCCTGCTCCTCTCCGCTTTACATTTAATCCACCAGGCAACATCCCTTCTGTATGGCAGCCACGGTACATACATTCTTTCATCACCCTCCATATATTTAAAACGCCTGC
>JANNAM010000217.1:0-2603 GCA_031384415.1 Bacteroidota bacterium | reverse complement strand
ACCACGGGTGTATGGCAGGATTTTTCAAAACAAGGGAAGGATTGGTTTGAACGGATGGTGGAACAGCAACCAGACAAAAAAACTTTCGTGGGGAGGAAACTTTTTTACAGGAATGGTCAGCGTGTTCAACCGCAGAAGCCTGGATTATGGTTTATTTGGCAAAATCCGGTTCAGCAGCAAATTTTCGGTGAACCATTCTGTAAACATTCAAAACAGCCGCAACCAACCCGGCTGGGCTTACACAAAATATTCGGGCCAGGGTGCGTTGGCAGATACAATTATTTTTTCGAGAAGAGATTTGCGTACTGTTGAAAATGTGCTGAGTTTTAAATATAATTTCACCAACCGGATGGGCCTTACCCTCAGCACAAGGCATTACTGGAGCAAAGTGGCGCCGCAGCAGTTTTATGAGCTTAATAAATATGGCAATCTTATTACACCTTCGGTTCCGTTCACCAAAAATGTAAATCAAAACTATAATTTCTTTAGTGCAGATATGGTTTATACCTGGCAATTCGCACAGGGAAGTTTTATAAATATTGTTTGGAAAGATATTGCTGAATCATTTAACAGGGAATTTGAGAAAACCTACTTTAAAAATCTTAACAACACTACAAGCGGCCCTCAGTCAAACAGTTTTTCATTAAGGGTTATTTATTTTCTGGATTATCTTACTGCAAAAAGTAAGCTGAAGAAAAAAAGTATTTAATACCAGCATAAAAAAGGCAGCCTTTATAAGCTGCCTTTTCTGTTTAGTAATTTACCATTAGCGCAGAATTGATTTAGGTACTTCTTTTTGCAGCAAATATTTGTAAATGAATTTTGTTTTCAAATTTTGAAAATGTGCTCCTTTATTGCCACCCCAGCCATGCCGTCCGCCCGGGTAGATCATAAATTCAAAATCTTTTTTAGCATCTTCCAGTTTATCAATCAGCCTTAAACTGTTTTGCATGTGTACGTTGTCATCAATAACGCCATGCACAATCTGCAGCATGCCTTTGTATTTATCGGCATTGTTTAAAACAGAACTTGTTTTATAGCCTTCGGGATTATTGGCAGGCGTACCCATGTATCGCTCTGTGTAATGGCTGTCATAAAATGTCCAGTCGGTTACGCTGCCACCAGCCATGCCGTGTGTAAATACATCGCTTCCGTATGTTAATGCATAGCAACTCATATAACCACCATAACTGAATCCGGTTATGCAAATCTTTTTAGCATCTGCATTGCCATTTTCGATCAGCCATTTTACCATTGTGCTGTAATCTTTTATTTCCCAATAGCCCAGGTTATGATACATATAATTTACGCCTTCTTTTCCAAAATGACCGCTTGCCCTGTGGTCCATCACCACCTGTATCAATCCTTCTTTTGCATACCATTGCTGGTTTCCCGTTAAACTCCAGGTATCCCAGCATGAGCCGGCATTTGGCCCGCCATAAGTAGAGATAAGTACAGGATATTTTTTATTCCTATCCATGTTTACCGGCCAGGTTACTCTCATTGGAAGTTCATACAAACCATCATCACTTTTTACACGAAGGAATTCTGTTTTGGCTAAATTAAAATTATTAAACTCTTCTCCTTTAGCGCTGCCCAATTCTTTAATAATTTTTCCTTTGTTGCTTACCAATGTCATTTTACCTGGTTCAGCAACATTATTGCAGGTAGTAATAAAATAAGAGCCATTGGGAGAAGGGTTGATAAAACCATGATTATAATCTCCGAATGTTAAGCGTTGCAAATTTTTGCCGCTGATATCCACCCGGTAATAATCTGTTCTTGCAGTATTTTCTTTTCCTTTGGCAGTAAAATAAATGATGCCATTTTTTTCATCTATGTAAGTTAAACCGGTGACTGTAAATTTTCCTGCTGTAACAGGGTTAATTAATTTCCCTGTTATATCATAATAATACATTTGGTTCCATCCGCTGGCATCATTAAAAAGAATAAAGCCTTTTCCGTTGTCTAAAAAATGAATGCGTTCGCCTCCATCATCCAGGTCAACCCAGGTTTTTTGTTTCTCATTATAGAATTCTTTTTTGTTTCCGTTCTGGAGATTTACTTCGTAGATGATAAGGTTATCCTGCAGGCGGTTCATCCATTGCACCAGTAAGGCGCTTCCATCGGGCTTCCAGTAAGGAGCACCAAAATACTGGTCATCTTTTTGGTTAAAATCTGCCCAAACAATATTACCGCCATCGGGGCTGGTAATACCCACTTTTACTTCAGGATTCGGATCGCCTACTTTTGGATAGCGTTCTTTTTCTACCAGGCCATGCAAGCCAGCGCCATCGGTAATTGTGAAAACAGGAACAGGTGTGTCATCAGTTCTGAAAAAAGCGATATGCTTACTGTCGGGGCTCCACCAGAATGAGCGGTACTGGCTGCGGCGCCCCAAAATTTCTTCGGTATAAAGCCAGCTTGCATAACCATTTAAAATAACATCGCTGCCATCGGTTGTTATTCTTGTTTCTTTTTTTGTGCCTATGTTTACTGTGTAGAGATCATTGTTTTTTGTGTAAGCAACATGATTACCATCGGGGCTTAGCCGGGGGTTTATTTCTTTGTCTTTATCATTGGTAAGCTGTACATCCTGTACA
>JANNAM010000117.1:0-2415 GCA_031384415.1 Bacteroidota bacterium | reverse complement strand
GAATCTTCTATTTTATTCGTATTTTTCATATCTATAATTTTTGCTTCCCCAGGTAACCATGTTTGTTAAAATTTATTTTTATTAGTCCGTATGGTTACTTCTTCAATAAATTCTTATCAATGAATGACGATGATATCATAGAAGGCATCAAAAACTTCGACAATACAGCTGCCAATGGCCTATATAACAGGCATAAGGACTATTGTCTCAGGTTTATGAACAAAATGTATTTGGACGAGGATACCAATAAAGACATATACCAGGATACTGTTATCCTGTTTATTGAGAAAATAAGAGCACATAAATTGACATTGGAAAATACCAGTATCCAGACTTATCTGAACTCCGTTTGCAGGAACCAGGTTTTGGTAAGATTAAAACAAAAAAATAAGCCTGTGTTACTGGGGGATGATTGGGAAAATAATTACAGTGATAAATACGCAGACTGGTTTGATGAGCAGGCAGAGATTAAGACTGATCGTATAAAGATTATTATGGAGGAACTGGAAGGGATGAAGAAAAAGGGCCAGGTTTGTTATGAATTGCTTAGAAAAGCATTTTTCGAAAACAAAACGATGGAAGCAATTGCAGCCTCTATGAATTATACGAATGCTGATAATGCCAAAAATCAAAGCTACCGGTGCAGGGAAAGATTAAAAAAACAAGTGTTTGAAAGATTAAAAAAATGAAAAAGCTAACCACAGAACATATTGAAGCAATTCGAAGGTACTTTCTTTCTGCTAATGCAAATGAACAATCTGCAATACAAAATACTATCCAACCTGCTTACCTCTCTCCTTTCTTACTTCAGCTAAATGAGATATTTATTAGTAAGCCTGACAATGATGCCTTGATCTCTCTTTTAAAAAGCATGGATGCGGCAGATCAATTACAAGCATTACAACAGCTACAACAGGATTATTATACCCATCTTGCTCTATTACATAATGCAGCGATTTACAATCCTGATACGGAAATTTTAATTAAATCAAATAATGCAGATTTCTTAAATGAGATAAATTTTCAAAAAGAACTCGAAACTGCTTTTCTTTTGAATGAACGGGCAGATCTTAAAAGTAAATTCGCTGAACCGGATAATGAAGGAATAACTCCCGAAGATATCAATCTGGCATTTAAACTCACCGAAAGGAAACAATTAAAAGAACAATTCCAGGCAATAGAAAATGAAAATAGTACAGTTATAAAACCAGCTTTGCCTGTAATACAATTCAACTGGAAACGGCTTGCTATAGCAGCCTGCAGCATTGGTATCATATTAACAAGTACATTTTATCTTTTCGATAAAAAAAGCAACCCGTCCGAGATATCTCTTGTTGCGCACAATAAAAGACAGCATATACCATACAATAGTTCAGATCAACAGGAATTAAATGATATATTGGCTGCCAATACCATCCCATTTGAAAACAAAATGAAAGTTTTAAAGGACCGTTCTTTGGGTTTTGCGGGAAACAGGGATGAAAAATTGACAATACGGATAGATACCTTGCAAACCATGATCTCTAGTATTAATAGTGCTATTTCAAGAAATATAAAAGATACAAGTGGTTTATTGAAACTTAAAAGCGATTCACTTAAAAACCTGGAAAATAAATACAGGTTTGATAATGGCTTATTATCCCTGTATCTGCCAGTAAGGAAATCCGTAAAAATTTATAAAACAGGGGTATCATATTTCATGGAAATTAACGGCAGTTTTTATGAATGTAAAAAAACTTCGAAGCTTTTAACTTTAAGAAAGATTACTGATAATGCAATCAAGGAAAAATTAGAGCAAATAAAATCAATTAATTTAAACTAAAAGCATGAAAACTGTACTCGCTTTTATATTGCTAATATTAGTTTCTTCCATTATTCATGGCCAAATAACTTATGAGGATAAAAAGGACATGGTTCAAAAAGTATTTGAGAAAATTGTAGACGCTTATGGAAACGGTAAGTCTAAGCCACGTTGGGAGTTATTGAAGAATGGCCAAGACGATCTTGTAATAGCCCTGTACAATACCACTGAAGGGCCGCTTATTCAAATAGATGAAAAGCTGGTAGATATTTGCCTGGATTTTAAAGCAGACAGTCTAAATGCTTTGTCACTAATCATCAGTCATGAACTGGCTCATCATTATTCTGAACACAATTTTTGCCAGGATTATGCTTATGCCGCAGGCAAAAAATCCCCTATCTATAAATCTTTATTAAAATATCATTTTTCTGATGCCAGTAGAATGTATAAAGAATATGAAGCAGACGAAAAAGGGCTTTTTTATGCAACAGCAGCAGGATACAAGCCTTTCGATGTTTTCGATGCTTTGATTGATAAAGTATATAAAAATTATAAACTGGCAGACTTCAATAAAGATTATCCATCAAAGCGACTACGGAAACAAACTAACGCAA
>JANNAM010000115.1:0-31626 GCA_031384415.1 Bacteroidota bacterium | reverse complement strand
GGTTACATGGTTATTGCTTTTGTGCTGATACCATTGTATTACCGGATGAACCTTACTTCTATTTATACTTATCTGGACAAACGTTTTGGTATCAATGCACACAAAGCCGGGGCTTTCTTTTTTATTCTTTCAAGAACTGTGGGTGCCACTGCAAGATTGTATTTAGTAATCAGCATCCTTCAGACATTTATTTTTAATAAACTGGGCATCCCTTTCGAAGTAACTGCATTGGTTATTTTAGCGCTTATTTTATTATACACTTTTGAGGGGGGTGTTAAAACAATTATTTATACCGATACTTTACAAACCACCGGAATGCTGGTTGGCCTGGTGGTTTGCATTATTGTTATAATTAAAACAATGGGAACAGATTTTTCGGGTGCTTGGTCAATGATGGCAGATAAAGGGTACACCAAAGTTTTTAACTGGGATGTAAAAGCCGGTTCATTTGCATTGAAGCACATTATTGGCGGCATGTTTATCGCCATAGCCATGACAGGGCTTGACCAGGAAATGATGCAAAAGAATATAAGTGTAAAAACGCTGAAAGATTCCCAAAAGAATATTATGACTTTTACCGGCGTACTTATGGTGGTGAATTTTCTTTTCCTGGTTTTGGGTGGCATACTTTATTTATACGCCCAGTCAAAAGGGATTACCACAGCTCCGGATGATTTGTTCCCCACCATTGCACTGAGCGATGCATTCAGCGGAACGATTGGAATTATTTTTATCATTGCATTGATATCGGCACTGTTCCCCAGTGTGGATGGCGCTATTACTTCCCTCACTTCCTGTTTTTGCATAGACATACTGGGGCTTAACAAAAAAACCGGCACCGAAAAAGAAAAGAAACGTACCCGGCTGAAAGTGCATTTTACTTTTGCAGCAGTATTCTTTTTAATGGTGCTTATTTTTAAAGCCATCAACGATAAACTCATCATTGACTTTATTTTAAAATTTGCAGGCATCACTTACGGGCCGCTGCTTGGTTTGTTTGCCTTTGGCATTCTTACAAAAAGATCACTCAATGATAAACTAATCTGGACAGTCTGCATCATTGCGCCATTGCTTGCGCTGGGCCTTGATATATTAAGCAGCCCCGAATGGTACGATAAGAAACTGCATGTGTCTTTAGGGCTGGCAAATATTTCCAAAACTATTTTTAATGGTTATAAAATAGGGAATGAACTGATATTGATTAATGGGGTGCTGACTTTTCTGGGGCTGTTAATCATTTCAAAAAAGGGAGCAAAAGAACAAATTTCTCTGTAATTTTACCTTGTTAGTAAGTGCCATTCCATGCTTAAATAAAGTGTTGGGTGGCATTCTTTTTAAAATATAAAAACAGAACCCGGTCAGTTAAATATAATGGAACTCGTCAATCATTCAGCCGAAGATTATGCTAAGCAAAACACCTCATTATTAGATGATGTGTTGCAGGAAATAGAAAATTATACGCTGGCAAATCATCCGCATGCTCAAATGCTGAGCGGCCATGTGCAGGGCAAAGTGCTGGAGATGATAAGTTGTATGATAAAGCCACAACGTATTTTGGAGATAGGAACTTTTACAGGCTTTAGTGCATTGTGTTTGGCAAAAGGTTTGCAGGATGCTGGCAAGTTGTATACCCTTGAGTTAAGAGAAGAAGATGCTGCCACTGCAAAACATTATTTTACAAAAGCAAATGCACTGGATAAAATTGAACTGCATATTGGTAATGCAATGGCGCTCATCCCAACTTTAACAGAACAGTGGGATTTGATTTTTATTGATGCTGATAAAACAGGTTATATTGATTATTACGAATTAACTTTGCCGCAGTTAAAAACCGGTGGTTTTATTCTGGCAGATAACGTGTTGTTTCATGGCGATGTGCTGCAGGAAGAAATTAAAGGAAAGAATGCCAAAGCCATTGATGCTTTTAATAAACATGTGGCTGCCGACAAAAGAACCGAACAGGTTATGTTAACTGTAAGAGACGGTTTATTACTGATAAAAAAATTATAAAGAATGAAGAGATTGCATGTTGTTGTTTTATCTTTTTTTGTTTTAACAGTTTGTAATGCACAAACTATCACTCCGCAGCAATACATACAACAGTATAAAGACATTGCCATCCGTGAAATGAAACGTATGGGTGTTCCTGCTGCTATTACACTGGCGCAGGGAATTTTAGAAACTGAAAGCGGCAACAGCGTACTGGTAAAAAAATCGAACAATCATTTTGGCATAAAATGTAAAAGCACCTGGACGGCAACCGGCGTAAGCCATGATGATGACGCATTAGGTGAATGTTTTCGCCAGTATAAAACTGCTGAAGACAGCTACAGGGATCACAGCAACTTTCTCAGGGGCGGCGACCGCTACGCTTTTCTTTTTAAACTAGACCCCAAAGATTACAAAGGCTGGGCTTATGGATTAAAGCAGGCCGGGTATGCAACCAACCCCAGCTATCCGCAGATAGTTATAAGAAATATTGAACAATATAATCTGCAGCAATACACTTTGGTGGCTGTGGATGAAGTCCCAAAATTTGATGCTTCAAAATATGTTGATGACAAAGAACCGGTGGATGTAGTTGCAGAAAAAACCCCGGTGGAAGAAAACAGCAATCAAACAATGCTGGATGCACCGGATAAAGTAATCAGTATTAACGGAAGCAAATGTGTGCTGGGCAAAAAGGGAACTTCATTGCTGGTGATTGCAACAAAAAATAATATTCCGCTAAGCAAGCTGCTTGAAATGAACGAGCTGGCCGAAGATGGGATGCTGGGCAAAGACCAGTATATTTATCTGCAAAAAAAATCGAAGACCGGCGAAAAGGATTTTGTGATAACGCAGTATGGAGAGTCGCTGTATGATGTGGCACAAAAGAATGGAATACAGTTGCAGTATTTGTTAAATTACAACAAACTTAGCGGCGATGCAAAACCGGTGGCAGGAACTAAATTGATATTGAAACCGGGTGTAAATATAAAAACAGCTTCCTTACCCCAAACACATTTGGTGCAGCCCAAAGAAGGGCTTTATGCTATTTCAAAAAAATACAACATTACTGTTGCACAACTGAAGGAATGGAACAACCTCAGCAGCGACAGTTTATCCATCGGTCAGCAATTAATCATCAGTAAACAATAAAACCATCTTTCATGACTATTAAAGTACATGATAAAATATTTACACCATACATAAGTACGCAGCAGTTGCAGGAACAGATACTGAGAGTGGCAACAGAACTAAGTAAAGATTACGAAGGAAAAACCCCTTTGTTTATTGCAATACTCAACGGCTCGTTTATGTTTGCATCCGACTTGTTTAAAGAACTTACCATTGAAGCGGAAATATGTTTTATAAAACTGGCATCATATAAAGGAACAAAATCAACAGGCAATGTAATTACTTCTATCGGCCTTGATGAACCATTAAACGGAAGACATGTTGTGATTATTGAAGATATTATTGATACTGGCAAAACCCTCAGCAATTTTTTGCCACAGTTACACAACCAACAGCCTGCATCTTTAAAAATAGCGGCACTGCTGCATAAACCAGAAGCAACAGTATATCCAATTAAAATTGATTATCTCGGTTTTACCGTACCCGATAAGTTTTTACTTGGCTTTGGCCTCGATTATGACGGGCTTGGCCGTAACCTCAAAGAAATTTACAGGCTCGAAGAAGATAAATAAGGCAACATATCGGGGAAAAACATTGTCTTACTGGTGGATATTTTATAATTTACAGCAATACTTTTCCTTGAAGCAGCTTGCATTATATATTTTTTCACTCCTTCTCAGCTTTTCATCCGTTGCCCAATACTATTTACGTGGTGAGGTAAGGGACGAAAAGAACCAGCCATTGCAGAATGTAAAAATCTATTCGCTTACCGACAAGTTACTTTATTTTTCAGGAGCATCAGGCGGATTTGGAATTACCACCAACCATTTATACGATTCGCTTTCTTTTAATTTAGACGGTTACGAATTAAAGGTGGTGAAAGTAAAAACAGACTTATGGCAGGATGTCACTTTAAAAGTGTTGCCATCAAATAGCAACCGCAACAGGCCCAAATTAATTTCGGTAACCAAAGACCTGAAACAAACTTCCAGGTTTCGTTGGTTTGCAGGTGATGAAACTTATTTTCAACTGGTAGAAAACGAAACGGTAAATGCTTTAAGATTTCCCAACACAGGGTTTTCCTTAAATGTAAACAAAGCTTCTTACAGCAATATCAGGCGTTTTATTAACACCAACAGCACTGTGCCGCCTGATGCGGTGAGAACAGAAGAACTGCTGAATTATTTTAACCTTCATTACAGGGAACCTGATAAAAATGAAATATTTAAAATTGAATCACAGCTTTCTTCCTGCCCATGGGATGCAGATAAACAATTGCTCTATCTTAATATCAATGCAAAAAAGCTTGACCTTGATATGGTACCATCCAGCAATTTTGTTTTTTTAATAGATAATTCCGGAAGCATGGATATGCCCAACCGGCTACCGTTGCTTAAAGCGGCTTTTCAGTTGTTTGTAAAAAATCTGAGAGCAAAAGATACTGTTTCGATTGTGAAATATGGCGGCGGCGTAAGCATCTGGATGCAGCCAACAGGTGGTAACGAAAAAGAAAAAATTTTAAAAGCCATTGAAGAACTGGAAGCCGGAGGCGATACTCCCGGCGAATCGGCTATAATGACCGCTTATAAACTGGCCGAAAAAACTTTTATAAAAGGCGGCAACAACCGGGTGATACTGGCAACTGACGGCGATTTTAATGTGGGCCTTTCATCTGAAAAAGCGCTGGAAGATTTGATTGTGAAAGAAAGGCAAACGGGGGTTTATCTTACCTGCCTTGGTGTGGGCATGGGAAATTTTAAAGACTCGAAATTAGAAACGCTGGCAAAACGGGGCAACGGAAATTTTGCTTATCTGGATGATATCAGGGAGGCAGAAAAAGTTTTGGTAAAAGAATTAACACAAACTTTTTATGCAGTAGCAGATGATGTTTATATGAATTTGCAGTTTAACCCCGATATGGTAAAGCAATACAGGCTTATTGGGTTTGATAATAAAAAAGATGCCATTGCCGATACTACCGGCAACCTGGAAGGAGGCGAAATTGGAAGTGGTGCCAGCATACTGGCTATTTTTGAAATTTTACCCACCGAAAAAAATGTATTTAAAAATGATGTGCTGCTCAATGAAGAAATTGCAAACCTGTCCATGCGCTATGGATTGTGCAATGATACTGCCCACATGGAAATGAAATATTCATGCCTGAGAAATTATGAAGAGTTCACTTCTCTCGACCGGGAACTGCAGTTTGCAGGGGCGCTTACCATGTTTGCACTAAAACTAAAACATTCAAAGTATATAAGTAATGCGGAGTGGAACGATATTGTAATGATTGCAGCCAATTCAGCCGACCTTACCAACTATCTTCAAAATGAATTTTTGCAGCTTCTTGCAAAAGCAAAAAAAATATATGGAGGCAAAAAGAAAAGAAAGGTTTTTTAATTTTCAATATTTAAAATTAAATCGCTGTAAGAAAGACTGATGTAGTCTGATGTTTTAATTCCACAATAGTCAGCATAGTAACTGCATTGCTCTTTTAATTTCTCTATCCCAATCTCACCGCTTTTATCAATGGCTTCCACTTCAATGAAGGTGCCGAGGTTTTTAACGGTATCAAAATGAAATTTTACATTCTCTACAAAATAAATCCTCCTTCTTTTATCAACTATTACTTTTATACCATGCAGTTTTACAAGTATGTCTTTTAAATTTTTATCGGGCTGGTGCTGGTACAATAAAACATCTGATTGTTTTGCACCGGCAACATTTTGTCTTTCATAATAGATAAGTGCGTTTTCAATATTGCCTTCTCTTAATTTAAGGCGGCCATGCGGCACATTAAAGTAAGTATCAACCTGGTGGTCTTCGCCAATAAATTCAGGGTTAAGTTGTTTTAGTTTGTTTTCCAGTGTGGCTAAGTCAGTAGCTTTTGCTTTGAATTCAAAATTCAGGTGTGGCATTTAATTGTTGTTTAACTCTGTTAAAGTTAAAGTTTAAATGCTTAAGTAAACAGCCTGCTTTTATTTCAAACTAAAATTCATTAACTGTTTCTTTTTAAATCAATGTTTTGCACTTTCTGGTAAATGAGCGGCACATGCTCTATTACAACATCGCTTTTATTAAGCCCAAATGCTTTTTCATCACTTAGTCCCAGATCTTTCAGCATGAAGTAAGATTTTAGCAGAATGCCATCACTTAAGGAAAATTCATTTTCTACCGAAAGAAATTTTTCTATTACAACAAATTTAAAGTCGGGCTCTGCATTGTATTTGCTGCTGCCATCTGGGTGGATGTGCAGTTTCAATTCTTTATTGGCTACCAGTTCCCGAACAATCTTTTTAAAGAAAAGTTCTGTTTTGGGTTGAATGCGAAAACCAAGATTGATGGTTATTTTAATTATTTTATCATCCACCAGTTCAGATACATCATAAGTTCTTGTGTAAGGTTCTTCTGTGCGGTTCACATGCACAAACCAGTAAACATCTGCCCGTTTTGGTTTTTTAGAAAATATTGATTTGATAATCTTTTCTTCTATCTGGCTACGTGTATTGGCTTTGCTCAGATAAATAAGATGTGTTGAAAATTTTGGAATGCTGTCGTCTTCACTCAGTTCAGTTAATTGCGGTACATATTTGCCAAGGTCAACAAACTTTACAAATTTGTTGTTTATTTTCCTGGCATAATACCAAACATACATTATCATAAAAATAAAAAGCTCAAAAAACAGGAACATCCAGCGTTCTTTTATTTTGGCAACATTGGCAATAAAGAAAGATGTATCTATTGCTGCAAACAATCCAATAATCAACGCCACTGCCCACCTGTTCCATTTTAGCCGGAACAGCAAATAATAATTGAGCAGTATGGTCGTCATCATCATGGCAATGGTGATGGAAAAACCATAAGCTGCTTCCATGTGTGAAGAGGTTTCAAAATAAATTATCATCAGCACACAGCCAATCCATAAAATGGTATTAACGCTTGGAATATAAATCTGTCCTTTTATATCGCTTGGTTGCCTTACAGTAACTCTTGGCCAGAAATTGAGGTTCATTGCTTCACTTATTAAAGTGTAAGAACCACTGATGAGTGCCTGCGATGCAATGATGGTAGCGGCGGTGGCAATTAGGATTCCGGGTAATAAAAACCAGCCCGGCATCATTTCGAAAAAAGGATTGCGGCCATTTAAAGTTTGCTGGCCCTGGTTCATTATCCATGCGGCCTGGCCAATGTAATTTACAAGCAGGCTCAGTTTTACAAATATCCAGGTGATGCGTATATTTTTTATACCGCAATGCCCGAGGTCGGAGTATAATGCTTCGGCACCGGTGGTGCAAAGAAAAACAGCACCGAGCAACCAAAATCCCTGCGGATATTTAACAAGCAAATCATAACCATAATGTGGGCTTATTGCTTTTAACACATCGGGGTATTGCATAATTTCGGCACCGCCAACAATCAGCAACATACCAAACCAAACTGCCATCACTGGCCCAAATGCTTTGCCTATATTTTGGGTTCCAAAGCGCTGAAAGAAAAAAAGTCCCGATATAATGGCCACTACAATTCCGATGGTGAGTGTATTGCCAGGAACAATTATTTTTTCGAGTCCGTTCACCGAATTCAATCCTTCGATGGCGGAAGCAACAGAGATGGGAGGAGTGATGATGCCATCGGCTAATAAAGTGGTGGCGCCAAGTATGGTTGGGATAACTAAAAATTTTCCGTAGTGCCTTACCAGTGCATACAAAGAAAACACCCCGCCTTCGCCCTCGTTATCGGCTCGTAAAGTGAGTATGATGTATTTAATGGTTGTTTGAAAAACCAGTGTCCAGAAAATAAGAGACACACCACCATACACTAATGTTTCATCAATTTTTTTTTCTCCAACAATTGCTTTTAAAACATACAGGGGGCTAGTGCCAATATCGCCATAAATAATTCCCAGTGCCACCAGCAGCGAGGCAATAGTTATCCTGTTCAAATTTTTTGAATTTGATTTCATATTTGCTATTTAATATGTTTGGATGATTATTCTTTACAGATAAACCGGTAACCAACCCCCGATTCTGTAACTATCAGTTCGGGCCTGTTTGCATCGGTTTCTATTTTTTTTCTGAGTTGTGCAATGAATACTCTTAAATATTGCGATTGGTTTATGTAACCTGGTCCCCATATTTCTTTCAACAGATATTGGTGCGTTAATACCCTGCCTTCGTTTTTTGCAAACAAAGCAAGTAAAGCATATTCGGTAGCTGTAAGTTTTACAGTGTCGTTGTTTTTTTTAACTGTTCTGGCAGCAAGATCTATCTGAAGGTTGCCAAAATTAATTAAGGAGTTATTTTCTTCCGGCAATGTGCTGCGTAATGCAGAACGTATCCGGGCAAGTAATTCGCCGGTACGAAAAGGTTTTACCAAATAATCATTTGCACCATTGTCAAGTGCTTTAATAATATCTTCTTCACTTTTTTGAACAGAAAGAATAAGGACAGGATTGGTAAACCATTCTCTTAACTGCTGCAGTACTTCATGCCCGTTTGTATCCGGCAATCCTAAATCAAGTATAATTAAATCGGGCGGATGGCTTGCTGCCATAATGATTCCTTCCTTTGCAGTGGCTGCTTCTGTTACATTGTAGTCATTGCTTTGCAAAGTAATTTCAAGCAGCCTGCGTATAGGGGCTTCATCATCAATAATTAATATTTCGGCCCGGTTACTCATTTTTTAAATTTTTCAGGTAAGATGTTTCAGCAGCAATCTCTATAATAAATCTTGCACCTCCAGTGGATATATTTTCCAGGTTCACATTTCCACCCATTGCTTCTGTAAATCCTTTTACAATACTTAATCCCAAACCTGTACCACCAGTCTTTGAATTTTTAAGTCGGTAAAATTTATCAAACACATTTTTAATTTCATCTGCCGGAAATCCTTTGCCATTGTCTTGAATAATTATCTGCAGTACATCGGTATGGCATGCTGCAGATATATTGATGCTGCTGCCTGCATCAGTATGCTGTGCCGCATTGTTCAGTAAATTATAAATTACCTGCACAAGCAATCCTTTATCTAATTTAAACAAAGGAATGGCAGGATTAATATTGATAGTGATTCTTTGTTGTATATCGTTTTCTTCAATCTGCTTAACTGCATCATACACAATTTCATTTATATCGCACCAGTCGTTTTTAGGCTGAATAAAGCCCGATTCAAGTCGTGACATGTTCAACAGATTTTCTACCTGCTGGTTAAGCCTGAAAGATGCTTTTGAAATTTCTCCTATCAGGTCGTTGCGGTTTTGTGGCGTAAGCCTGGCATTATTGTTTTGGAGATTATCGGTTGCGCCAATTATGGCCGCAATTGGCGTACGCAGTTCATGCGATAATGAGTTGAGTAAGGTATTGTATAGTTTTACAGTGTGTTCTTTTTCTTCCCGTTGCCGGGTAATTTTTTCTGCTTGTCTTATTTTATAAGTTAGTACTGCATTTACCATTGCAATTACAAAATACATCAGGAACAAAATCAGGTCTTCGGTGGTGCCAATGTGAAATGTAAATTTTGGCGGGATGAAAAAGAAATTCCAGATTAAAGCACTTAGTGCTGCAGAAAATAATACAGGCAGAATATCAAATATCATTGCCAGCACCGACACCGTAAGCAGTAAAACAAATGCAGTAACCCGGTAGCCAAGGAATGTTGATAAAAAATAACAAATACCTCCAACTGCAATAACCAACATGATGCTGAATATGTATTGCTTTGTGCTGGATATTTTATTATTGAACAATGCTGCCATCTGGCTTAATTATACCACAAAGGTAAATGGCAGGTAATAAGTATTTTGTAAAAGAATAAAGCCTTGATATAAAGATTTTATAAAGAAAAAACTTAGCTAAACATTTCCCTTACCTTATCAAAGAAAGATTTGTCATTCTTATCAGGCTTGGGTACAAAGCTTTGGCTATGCTGCATTTTTTCTAATTGCTGTTTTTCTTCGCTGCTCACATGCTGTGGTGTCCACACATTTACCTGGATTAACTGGTCGCCTTTTTCGTAACTGTTTACGCTGGGGAAACCTTTTCCTTTAAGGCGGAAAATTTTTCCGCTCTGTGTACCCGGCGGTATTTTTATTTTAGCCCTCCCGTCAATCGTTGGCACTTCTACCTGTGTGCCAAATACTGCATCAGGAAAACTGATGTGCAGATCAAAAGCCACATTCAATCCATCCCGGTGCAGTTGCGGATGTGCTTCTTCTTCAATCAGCACAATTAAATCGCCGTTGGCGCCGCCCCGTTCGCCTGCATTGCCTTTGCCGCCAACACTTAACTGCATTCCTTCCTGCACACCGGCTGGTATATCAATGCTCACAGTTTCTTCACCATACACCCTGCCTTCGCCCTTGCAGGTGGTACATTTGCTGGTGATGGTAGTCCCTTCGCCGTTACAAGTGGGGCAAGTAGTTACAGTTTGCATCTGGCCCAAAAAAGTATTTTGCACTCTTCTTACCTGGCCACTGCCGCCACAACTGCTGCAGGTTTGAACACTGCCTTTATCTTTTGCACCGCTTCCGCTGCAGGTTGTGCATCCTACATATTTTTTTACCTTGATGGTTTTGGATGCACCCTTTGAAATCTCTTCATAATTCAATTTCAGTTTTACTCTTAGATTGCTACCTCTAACGCCACGGCTTCTTCCGCCACCCGAACTTCTTCTACCACTGCCCCCAAAAAAACTTCCAAAGGGGCTGTCGTCGCCAAAAATATCTCCAAACTGGCTAAAGATATCATCCATGTTCATGCCGCCTGCATGACTGCTGCTGCCGCCACGGCCTGCACCAAATGCCTGATGGCCAAAGCGGTCATACTGAGCCCGTTTATCAGCATCGCTTAGTATTTCATAAGCTTCTGCGGCTTCTTTAAATTTTTCTTCTGCTGCTTTATCGCCGGGGTTACGGTCGGGGTGAAATTGCATCGCCACTTTACGGTATGCTTTTTTTATCTCATCCTGCGATGCGGATTTGGAAACACCTAATATTTCGTAAAAATCTTTCTTGGACATAATGTGATAATGTGCTGATATGCTAATGTGCTAATAAGGTTGCGATATATCATTAGCAAATCAGCACATTGGCTAATTAGCTAATTGTTTTATTTCCCCACCACCACTTTTGCAAAGCGGATTATTTTATCATTCAGGTAATATCCTTTCACCACTTCATCCACCACTTTGTCTTTTAAAGCTTCAGTAGCCGCAGGAATTTCTGTAATGGCTTCATGCTTCTCCACATCAAAGGAAGTGTTGATTGTTTCCATCGGCTTCAGCCCTTTTGCTGTAAGTGTATTTCTTAATTTACCAAATACAAGTGCCACACCTTCTTTAATAGCAGCCAAATCTTCACTTGCCTGAATTTGTTTTTCTGCCCTGTCGCAATCGTCTAAAACATCCAGCATAGATAAAATCACGTCTTTGCCGGCGGTTTGCATCAGTTCCAATCTTTCTTTGGCATTGCGCCTGCGAAAATTATCAAACTCAGCAAACAGGCGAAGGTATTTGTCTTTTTGCTCTTCCAGTTCGGCCTGTAATTTTTCGGTAGCATCCTCGGCGCCTTCATTACTTAAATGCGTATTGCCCGGCACATCGGCGTCTGCATTAATGTTCATTTCTTCGTTTTCGGGGGTTATTGTTTCTTTTTCGTCCATTTTTTAAAAATTGAGTGCAAAGGTACGATTGTCAAACCGTTTGCCAAGAGCAAAAAGCAGCCAAATTTGCAGGTATATCAGGCTGAAACGGGCATTTGTGTCGTTATTAAACATCGTCCCCGCCAAGGCGGGGCTCACTTGTACAGTATATCACTGTGGAGCAAAGCGAAGAATTACATCTTGCAACATTAGAACTTACCTTTGCCGCCATGAAAAGTATAACGCTTAATAAAAATATCAGCCGCCGTGTAGAGCTTGGCCATCCCTGGATATTTGCCAACGAAGTGAACGCCGGCAAAGAAAAAGATACCAATGCAAAACCTGGAGAGATTGTGGAGGTTTATACATTCGACAAAAAATTTATTGGCCGTGGATATTACAATCCTCAGTCGCAAATATCCGTTCGGTTGCTTACAAGAGATAAAAATGAAAATATTGATGAACAGTTTTTTTACAACCGCATTAAAGAGACCTGGGAATACAGGCAAAAGATTGGATACACAGAAAACTGCCGCCTTATTTTTGGCGAAGCAGACGGGATGTCTCAACTTATCATTGATAAATTCAATGATTATTTTGTAATACAAACGCTTGCTTTGGGAATTGATGTTTGGAAACCAGCCATTGTAAAAGCACTGGAAAAAATATTTTCTCCTAAAGGAATTTACGAACGCAATGATGTGCCGATAAGAGAACTGGAAGGCATGCAGCAGCAAAAAGGTTTTTTATCAGGAGCATTTGATACAAATATTATTATCAATGAAAATGGTATCCGATTTCATGTAGATATTGCCAATGGGCAAAAGACAGGATACTTTTTAGACCAGCAAGACAACAGGAAAGCTATTCAGCATATTGTAAAAGATGCAGCTGTGCTTGGCGCATTTTGCTACACCGGCACTTTTGAAATTCATGCGGCACATTACGGAGCTAAATCGGTGCTGGGTTTAGACATCAGCCAGCCTGCAATTGATATGTGCAATAAAAATGCAGCATTGAATGGTTTGGAAAACGTTTGCAGTTTTCAATGTGTGAATGCTTTTGATGTGTTGAAAACCTGGGTAAAGGAAGGAAAACAATATGATGTTGTAATGCTTGACCCGCCATCATTTAGCAAGAGCAGGGCAACGATAGAGAAAGCAATTGCCGGGTACAAAGAAATTAACCTGCGTGGAATGAAATTAGTAAAGCCCGCTGGTTTTTTGGTTACATCAAGTTGTACCAATCTTGTGCAGCCCGGTTTGTTTTTAGACATCATTCAAATGGCAGCTAAAGATGCAAAAAGAAAATTAAGGCAGGTTGTATTTAATGCACAAAGCGCCGATCATCCAATAATTTATGGATGGGAGAATACACACTATTTAAAGTTTTTGATTGTGCAGGTTTTGTAAGTTTTATTTTTTGTTTGCTACAGAGATACACTGAGGACACACAGAGAACCACAAATAATAAGAAGGATTATTTTACAACCTGAAAGCGGCCTAACTCAACCAGTTTACCGCTTCTGTCAATTAAGCGATAGAAATAGATGCCACGTGAAAATTCGGCAAGTGAAAGATTAATTCTTTGGGCCGGAGATTTTAATTCAACTACCTTTTTGCCAGAAAAATTATAGAGTAAAAGAGAATATGATTTATCATAGCCACGCTCAAATTCGAAATTGATATTGACGCTGGCAGGGTTTGGATAAAATTTTATAATTTTTGCTGCAGGGTCGCCGGGAAGCACAGGTTTATTTTGAGCAAAAGAGGTAAAACTTACTCCAAAAACTAATATTAATATGGTTATCAGGCTTTTCAACTAACGTAAAAATAGGAAAAATCTGTTAAAAAACAACATTTTGCAATAATCTATTAAAGTGCCTTTATTTGTTACTGCAATTTAAAAATACTTCATTTAGCAGGGCTAAATTTAAAATTATCAATTTAAAGTATCCAAGGTTTGATTGATGGTTTCAAAATCGGGTAAATCACCGGCGTTTTCCAATACCTGTGCATACTGAACAATTCCTTCCCTGTCAATTACAAAAGCACTGCGTTTGCTTACCCCATGCATGTCCATACCGGTAAATGAGGAATAAATACACTCATATAAAGTGGAAACTTCTTTATTAAAATCGCTGAGCAAAGGAAAATTGTATCCCTGGTCTTCTTTAAACTTATGCAGTGTTTGCGGCGAATCAACCGAAATGCCCAGTACTTCAGCATTAGCATTGCTGTAACGGGCAATATCATCCCTGATGCCACACAATTCTTTTGTGCAAACGCCAGTAAATGCCAACGGAAAAAAAAGCAGCAATACATTTTTTCCGTTGTAATCGCTAAGGGTTACTTTAGTTTTATCGCTGCTGAATAAACTGAAATCCGGGGCTTCCTGTCCTTTTACAATTGCCATTAGTTTGGGTTTTATTTTTTGTAAAGATAGCTGTTGTGTAAAAGTTGTTAACAGCATTTGCATGCTTTTGGTTTAATTAGCCGACAGAAATTTAAAACCAAAACCAATTTTTATTATGAACAAGTACATTACTGAATTTATTGGAACCCTTTTTCTTGTGATGGGTGCATTGTTATATGGTGCCATCGGTGCATCGGCATCGCTGATGATAATGGTGTATGCCGGGGGGCATGTGTCAGGCGCACATTACAATCCGGCTGTTACAATAGCTGTTTGGATGAGAGGTAAAATTGAAATGAAAGATGCAGTAATGTACTGGATTTTTCAACTGGCAGGTGCAGCGGCGGCTGCTTTGCTGGTTGTATATTTTTTCCAGGATAATTCAGGGCGTGAAGCATCCTGCGAACTGCAATACAGCAATACTAAAGTAATTGTGGCAGAACTTATAGGAACTTTTGCACTTGCTTTTGTTATTTTAAATGTGGCAACAGCCAAGGGAACAAGCGGCAACAGCTTTTATGGTATTGCTATTGGCGGTGCGGTGCTGGCAATGGCTTACACAGTTGGCCAGTTTTCTGGCGGCGCTTTTAACCCGGCAGTGGTTGCTGGTTTATGTATTGCAAAAGTTATGTGCTGGCAAAATATCTGGATTTACCTTGTTGGTTCTTTAGCGGGCGGAGCTTTGGCAGCAACTGCTTTCAGCTTTATCAATCCCGATGATAAGTAAAATATTCCTGCTTACGATCCATTAACTAAGAAAGCCCCCTTTAGAGGGGGCTTCTTTTTATCCAAACAATCCATAAAAACAAAGTCATTTAATTGTTAGCTCACGACTTTTGAAGTTTAGATTGTAATAGTGCACTAAAATTTTGGACAACGTACTGCTTCATTGTTGCTGTTTTTTTCTAAACATTTTTGATAGGTTAAAGACAATTCGAAACCACCCCGGCCCTGGCTTGCAGATTTTAGCTGAGAGATATTGCCGTCATAACTTACTGCCACCGAAATTGGTTTACACTCAATTTTTGCAACAGGTATCACTGCATCCTTCCAGCGTAAAAAGGCGCCGGCGTGTAAAATATATTTTGGGTCTTCAATGTCATCTAATTTCCACGAATACAAAGCGCCTGCAATAGTTTCGGTATAAGGACCCTGTTTTGAATAATTTGCTTCCAGTGTAAAGAATGAAAAGTCTGTCATGTTCATCCTTACACCTGCGGAGCCAACCCATTTTGGTATCATTTCGTAATTGGGGTTGCCATAAAAAGATATTTTGGTGGCTTTGTTGAAATGGTGGTAAGCAAGGCCAAAGAAAATATTATTGTCAATGTTTTCACCCACCTGCGAATTAAAACTCATACCCACACTTCCATCTAAATACGAATAAGTATTTTTTGAAAAACTTTCTCCATCGGGCAGGGTAGGGTTAAAACCAGTGCCATCGTACTGACTGTTGGTGGTTACTTTGCTGCGGTCAATGCTGCGTTGTACAAATCCGCCCATGAAGCCCATAGATAGATACATGTTCCTGTCTTCGCTCAAAGATTTATGATAATTGACAGTAGGTAAAATATGTGTGGCGGTTAAAGCAACTGTTCCGGCTTTATCATATAGTACCTGGCCACCAAGCGTTAAAAAGTCATTTCCCCTGCCAATTGGTTTTTTATATTCTCCATTTAAAGAACCAGTCTGGTAAGGTACAGTAACGCTTCCCCATTGTGTGCGGTAAACAGCCTGAAGCCTAATGTCACCGGTAAATATGCCAGCCAAAGCAGGGTTGCGCAATAATGGTGTTTCAAAAAATTGGGAGAAATGAATATCCTGTGCTTTTGTTTGTAATGATGTACAGAGCATCATAAACATAATTGAAATATGTACAGGTACAGATTGTTTCATGGATGTTGGATGAGGGGTTTTATCCCCATTAAAAACTCAAACTTATAACGTTCTTTTTGCTGGTTTTATTGCTTTTTAAAAAGGGACCGGCCATTATAACCGGCCCTTTGTATTCATAAAACCAAAGCGTCTTTATTCAATTATTTTATAAGCGCCACATTACCTTTAAAAGTAAGTATAGTGCTGTTTTCACAAATAATATCAAGGGTGTAAACATATACATCGGGTGTAAGTTTTACTCCTTTGTATGTTCCGTCCCACCCTGCACTTACATCGTTGGGCATAAAAGTATTTCTCTCATACACTATTTCGCCCCATCGGCTGAAAATGCGTAATGTTTTTATGCTGAACAATCCTGTGCCTCTTGGATAAAATACATCATTGGCCCCATCGCCGTTTGGCGAAAATGTATTTGGTATAAACACATTGGCATTGTTGCATATTACATAAATGGTAACCTGGTCTTTTGTTTTACATCCACCCGGGTTTCTTACTTCAATGGTATAGATTGTTGTTTCTTTTGGCTTCACTGTAATGGATGGATAATTATTCCTGAAAATGCTGCCGGTTGGTGTCCACGACACATTGGTAACATCGGCAGATATTGTTGGAATTAAATCAACCGTTTGCCCAACATTAATAGTTTTATCCTGCCCAGCATCTACCACTGGTATGGGATAAACTTTTACTTCTACGTAACCAGTGTCTTTAAAACATCCCACACTATCGCTTCCAATTACCCTGTAAGTGGTAGTAGTTGATGGCGATGCCAGTGGTGTTTGCGAAGTTGTGCTGCTTAATCCTGTTGACGGGCTCCACAAATAACTGTTTGCACCCGAAACAAATAATCTTACAGAACCGCCCTTGCATAAAGTATCTCCTAAACTTTTATTCATAGTAAAAGGATAATTAACTTTTACCAGTACTGTGTCAGTATTACTGCATCCCTGCAACGTTGTGCCGGTTACAATATAATTGGTAACAGAATCTGGTGTGGCAACCGGGTTTGCACAATTGATGCAGCTTAACCCTGCCGATGGAGTCCAGTTATAATTTGCTGCACCTGCTGCATTTAAAGTAATACCGGTGTTTTTGCAAATCATTGTATCGGCGCCGGCAGTAATTGTTGGCACCAGGTAGGCATCAATGGTTTTGTTTACCGTGTCTTTGCAGCCGCTGCTGTTGGTGGCAATAAGCTGAATGTTATAAGATCCTGCTGTAGTATAAATTTGTTGTGGAGGGTTTTGCTGGTTAGATGTATTACCATTTCCAAATGTCCAGTTCCAGTTAATGGCAGATGTATCAGCTGCCAATAAAGTTCCGTTGAATGTAGCAGCTAATGGAGCACATCCGTTTGCTGTGTTTAGAATATCTGCCTGCGGGGATGCTACAATTTTAACCGGGGCCGGATACTGAACGGTGTCTTTACATCCACTTTGGGTGGTAACAATTAAATTAGGTAAATATAAACCAGGGCTTGCATAAAAATGGGTTGGGTTTTGAAGAGTGGAGTTTGCACCATCCCCAAAATCCCATGCGTAACCGGCAATGCCATCGTTGCTGCTGGAAGAATCGGTGAAGTTTATAAAGCCTGCATCACAAAGGGTTTGCGATGAAAAATTAAAATTGGCAGTAACACCTCTTACCCTGATAGTATCGGGGCCAGTAATGGGAACCTGGCAGCCGCCGGCATCCACCAAAATCATTTTTGGTACGTAAAAACCCTGTATTGTATATACATGGGAAAGAACTGAATCGGTGGAAGCAACGGTGGTTCCGTCATTAAAATCCCAGATAAATGAAAGCCTGTCTTGTGTGCTGGCATTTAAATTTACCTGCAATGGCTTGCAGCCGTTTAAGGGGCTATAAGTAAAAATTCCTTGTGGTCCACGTACAATAATTTGCCTGGTGAACAAGTCAGTACAACTGCCCGGGCCATTTACTGTAAGCACTACATTATATGTTCCGGGCGTAGAATAAAAATGCGAAGGGTTATCATTTTGAGTAGAAGTGCCATCACCAAAATCCCAGTTTACTGATACCGCATTTAAAGAAGTATTTGTAAAGCTTACAATAAGCGGAGGGCATGTACTTGTTGAATCACTCATGGTGAAATTTGCAACAGGTGTTACAATGTTTACATAATTCATTCTAATTAATGAATCGGTACATCCGTTTTGATCGACCACCACCAACTTTATTGTGTAAGAACCATTGGCTGTGTAATTATGAACAGGGTTGGTTGCAGTACTTGTGGTACCATCTCCAAAATCCCATGTAAAATTTAAACCCACACCTGTAGAAGTGTTGCTGAAATTTATTGTCTGGTTAGGACAGGTTAAAGTATCGGGTGTATTAAAACCCGGTATTGGTTTGGTGATGCTCATGGCACTGGCCTGAACAACACTGTCAACACAACCTTTGCTGTCAATAACTTTTAAAGAAACAATATAATTGCCTGCAGCAGCATAAGTATGTTGAAAAGGCGGCGCAGTTAATGTATCAATAATACCATCTCCATAGTTCCATATCCAGGTAACAATTGGGTGGGTGCCGTCGCTGTAAGAGCTGTCGGTAAATGGTACAGCGCTTAACAAACAACTGCCCGAAGTACCGGTGCCGAAACCGGCAAATGGCCCGTCAACTCTGATGTACATTGTTTTTATTAATGTATCTGCACATCCCATTATATCAGTTACAATCAGTCTCACTGTATAAGTGCCTGCCTGAGTATAAATATGAGTTGGGTTAATTCCTGAACCTGCATTGCCGTCACCAAAATCCCAGTCGAAGGCGGCTACATAAGCAGGTATGTTTCCAATATTTGTAAAAGTAACGGCATTGTTGCGGCAAATCACCGTATCAGATGCAGTAAAGTTTGCCGGTTCCGATACTACTAATACAATTATTGTTTTTGTGTATTCACAATTGGTGGTAAAATTTCTTACAAGCAGCGAAACACTATAATAACCGGGGGCGGCATAAGTATGTACAGGGCTTGGCACATTAGAAGTGGTGCCATCACCAAAATCCCAGTTCCATTCATCGGCACCAATTGACAGGTCATTAAAAATTCTTGTAAACGGCGTGTCGCAGTTATATTGAATCCCAAAGTTGGCAATTGGCGGGTTTATATGAATGTAATCATTAAATATAATGGTATCGGCACAGCCGCCATTCCACACAATTAACTGAATATCGAAGTAGCCTGTATCTTCATAAATATGCGTAGGGTTTTGCAGTGTAGATGATCCGCCATCCCCAAAATTCCAAAGCCACGATGTAACAGTGCCGGTGGTTAAGTCGGTAAAATCAACCGGTAAATGAGCACACACATCTAATGGCGTGGCAGAAAAATTTGCATTTGGTTTTGTACTGGCAATAATACCTGCGGTAAAAACTGTAGTGTCTGAACAGCCACCTGCTGTTGTAATAATCAAACTGATATTATATGACCCTACAGGAAAAGTATGTGTTGGATTAGATGCTGTTGATGTTGTACCATCACCAAAATCCCATAAATAACTTGTTACCGGATTAAGCGAAACAGTGGTTGATGAAAAAGTATGTGTAATGGGTGCACATCCAATTCTTGGTAAATTAATAATGCTTACCTGCGGTGCCTGAATAAGGATATAAGAATTTCTTGTAAATGCAGCCTGGCAGCCAACTGAATTTGTAACAACAAGTGTAACATCAAAGCTGCCGGTTGTAGTGTAAGTATGTACAGGATTAGCCAGTGTGGAAGTGCCACCATCACCAAAATCCCAGCTGTAAGAAACACCACCGGTACTTTGATTGGTAAAACTAACAGTAAGCGGAGCCGAGCAGGAACTAAGTGGCCCGTTGGCAATAAATACGGCTGTAGGTCTGGGCAAAACGGTTATTGTTTTAAAAGCCGAATCGCTGCAGGCACCAAAACTGGCTATCATTTTAACCTGGTAAGTACCGGGTGTTGAATAAATTTTGATTCCATTAATGCCTATCGAAACTGAACCATCTCCGTAAAACCAGCTGGCTCCTGATGGTGCAGGTGCCGATGTGTTTGTAAATGAAATCGCATAAGTTGCACATACACTGTCGGGGCTGGTGAAGGCTGCGTTAACAGTGCCAATTGAAATAAGATTTGTTTTTACAATCGTATCCGAACAGCCAACGCTGTTGGTAACAATTAATCTAACAGTATAATTTCCTGCAGCATTGTAAGTATGTGATGGATTTTGTAAAACTGCTGTTCCGCCATCGCCAAAGTCCCACTGGTAATTTAATACACCGGTGCCTGTTGATAAATTTTGAAAATTAATAACAGCAGGCGGATTGCATGTATTGGGCGAAGTGTTGGAGAAATCAGCAATTACTCCGCTGCTTACCTGAACATACATGGGTTTGGTTAAAGTAGCCAAACAACCAACGCTGTTTGTAACCCTTAGCGAAACATTAAAGCCACCGGCTGTTGTATAACTATGGGCCGGGTTTTGTAAAGTTGATGAAATGCCATCGCCAAAATCCCATTGCCACGAGGTAATGTTTCCACTGCCTGCTGCGGTTTGGTCGGTAAACTGAACCGGTAAGGGATAACATCCGGTTAAAGGCGTTCCTGAAAAATCTATGTTTGGCTGGGCATTAACTGTAATGTATTGCGATTTGGTAATTGAATCTGCATTGCCTGCTGCATTTCTTATTACAAGTTTAATATTGTAAGTACCCGAGCTAAAATAAGTAACCGAAGGATTTTGGTTAAAGGCGATGGTGCCGTTTCCCAGGTCCCAGTTCCATTGATTGGGGTTTCCCTGCGAAAGATCGGTAAAATTTACAACCAGTGGGGGACAGCCTGACAGGGGCGTGGCGCTGAAATCAGCAACTAATTGAGCTTTGGTAAAAATGCCAAAAGCTGAAGATAGCAGTAAAAGGTAAAAGGATTTAATGACAGGATGTACTGCCATAGGTTTTTGCTTTAGATATTATGAATATTGGATGCTGCATTTTAAGCCGCATTACTTCATAAACTCTTAAATCGTAAAAAAATTGTGTATGTACACAAATATCCTCCCTGTTGTGAACAACAAATCATTTTATATAATTATAAACCGTGTTTTTGAAAAAAGGAAGGTGGACACAAACAAAAATAACTACAACCTTTCCATGTGAAGCGCTATAGGATCGGTAGAACCCCAGGGTGCCAGTTCCATCACAGTCACATCTTTTTTAGTGAACCTCCATTCTCTGGTTAAAAAAACAAATACCGACGGGGTAGCTGGTAATGTGATGGTGAGTTTGCCGTAATCTTCATTGCATTGCCAGGTGCCGGTGTAAGTAGTGCCGCCAATAACGGCGGTCATGGGGCCGTCCAGCAAAGTATTTTTTAATAGTTTAAATGTATAACCGGTGTATTGCGAAGTAAGGTCGGTGCCGTTATTGGTTGCCAGCCGAACCGTATAATCACGGTTTAAAATATTAGTTTCAAAATATTGCTCGGCCAGGCTTCTTTGTGTTGCTTCGATAGCTTTTTTACAACCACTTAATAATAGAATGGCTGCTCCAATAATTGCAATTAAAAACCTGCTTTTGTAAAGCACTGTAGGCATATCATCTGATTTACGAATCATAAATATCGGAAATTTTTTTCGTTATGTAGCGGATAAAATAGCTGCTGTTCAATGGTTCGCCGGTTGCTTTGCTGCATAGTTCTTCTGATAAATATTTCCTGCCGTATGGATAAATGTTTTTTCTTAACCAGTTTAAAACTCCGCTGCTGTCTCCCAACGCTATTTCTTTTTCTATAGATTCATTTTCTTTTAAAATAGCTGCATACAATTGTGCCGCATACATACTGCCCAAACTATAAGTGGCGAAATATCCAAAACTGCCGTGGCTCCAGTGCACATCCTGCAGGCAGCCTTTTTTATCATCGGGCACTGTTACGCCCAGATATTTTTCATAATGTTCGTTCCAGTATGCAGGAATATCTTTTGTTGCAATGCTGCCTTCAATCAGCTTCTTTTCAATTTCATAACGAACCATCACATGAAAATGGTATGTCAGTTCATCCGCTTCGGTTCTTATTAACGAAGGCTCTACTTTGTTGATGGCTTTATAAAACTGTTCAACACTTAAATTATTGAACTGCTGTGGGAAAAACGTTTGCAGCAATTTAAAATTGTGTTGCCAGAATGATAAACCACGGCCAATGCAGTTTTCCCAAAGGCGGCTCTGGCTTTCATGAATGCTGAGGCTGCAGTATTCGCCCAGTGGCAAACCATATTCATTTGCCGGCAATCCTTGTTCATATAAAGCGTGGCCGCCCTCATGCAGGCAGCTCCATGTCATGTTGCCAAAATTGTTTTCATCAATTCTTGTGGTAACCCTTACATCGGCATTGCCAAAGCTGGTGGTAAAAGGATGTTCGCTGATATCCTGCCTGCCGGCTTCAAAATCAAACTGCATGCGTTTTAAAATCTCCATTCCAAATTTCCATTGCGTATCCTTATCAAAATGCTGGGGAAGCATTGAATCGTTCACCTGCGGTTTGTTTTTTATTTTATCCAGCAAAGAAGAAAGCTGCGGTTGTAAATTGGTAAAAACTTTATCGGTGATGGCCACGGTTAATCCTTTGTCGTAATCGTTCATTAAAGCGTTGTAAGGATGTTGTTCATAACCCAGTAAATCTGCTTCCTGTTTTTTAAGCTGAATAATTTCATCCAGCGGCTGCTGAAAAACTGCGAATGAATTTTCTTTGCGTGCCTGTATCCATGCATGAAAACTTCTGTTTACAGCTTCACTCATTTTGCGGACAAAATCGGGAGTAAGTTTTTTATTACGGTTAAAATCTTCCAGTGTTAACTGTACATTTCTTTTTTCTGCATCGTTTAAATCATTTTTGCCGAGTAACTCATTGAGCAAAGCGCCTAATTTGTCGCTGGTAAATTGCTCATGGGCAATTTCACTTAATGTGGCAATCTGCCTTCCCCTTACACCAGCGCCTTTTGGCGGCAGGTATGTTTCCTGGTCCCATTGCAAAACTGCCGAAGCATATTTTACATCTGCAATTTTTTGCAAGGCATCTTTGTAACGGCTGTATAATACTTCCGATTTGTGCATATTTTAAAATATATTTGGTTGTAAAATTAATTAAGCCAAAGCATGAAATTTTTTTACTTACTTTTTATTTTGTTTTTTGCCTTCAACACATCATTTTCTCAATGGACAACGCAGAGTGATGCAAATACCATGGTTTCCACATCCAGAACCGGCGACGCAAAAACCATTGGCACCTCCGACGGTAAAACCTTTGTGGCCTACTGGAAAGAAATTGGTTCGCCCAATAACTACGAAATGCGCCTGCAATTATTAGATGCACAGGGAAACCAGTTATTTGGGCCCGATGGTATGCTGGTAAATAATGTAGTAACCATGAGTACTTCCACACAAATCTGGAATATTTCGATTGATGCAAGTGATAATGTTTATATAGCTTTTAATGGAACCAGCGGAACCAACCCGGTTTATGTTCACAAAATAAACACAAGCGGCACACAACTTTGGGGCGCCACTGGCGTAAATGCCGGCAATGGATTTTTTCCTTTTGCCTTGGCTTTAACAACCGGCGAAGTAATTATTTCATGGATACCTTCCGGCGGAAACCAGGGTTATTTTCAAAAATATTCATCGGCAGGCGCTGCGGTTTGGGGAAGCCCCAAAATAATTACGCCTGTTGTAGGCACACACCGCACCAGCGCTGGCGAAATGGCTGCTTTATCCAATGGCGCTTTCGAAATTCTTTTTCACGACAGGGCAACTTCTTCTATCTCGTCTTTTTTTTATGCACAGAAATATGACAACGACGGCATCACACAATGGGCATCGCCCATTCAGTTGAGTAATAAAACTACCAGTTACAACAGGCGTTATTCTATGCAGCAAAATGCCGATACAGTTTATCTTGGTTATTATGCAAGCACCGGTGTTCGGTTCGATTCTTATTTGCAAAGAATAAATCCTGATGGCACTTTGCCATGGGCTATCAACGGCAGCGATTTTGATGCAGGCAATGCCTATTACGAACAGGAAACCAGCATTGCTTACAATCCCGGTTCGCCTTATGTATGGTCTATTTGTACTTTTACCGATGCTGCACAAGGCCAGCATGGAGAATTTGTGCAGAAGTTTGATGCATACTCAGGTGCAAGGTATTTAACCAATAATGGCAAATCAGTTTTTCCAATCAGCGGAAACGATACTGCTCACAAAGGAACGCTGCAGTTAATAAATGATGCACCATTCTTTATGCTTTCCGGCGGATTCAATAATGGTGGAACCCCCATTAATATGATTGCTACAAGGCTTGACGCAAATGGCGATTTTGTATGGCCTGCTCATGTAAAAGAAATGGGAACTTACAGCAATACAAAACTGCGTTTTGAATTTACCCGGCCTTTCAATAATCAAAGTGTTGGTGTGTGGACAGAAACAAGAGCCGCCATTGGCGAAAGCAGGGCTTTTGCACAAAACATAACTGCCGATGCAGTGATTGGGCCTTTGCCGGTTACCATTTCTTATTTTAAAGGCAGGTTAAATAATGCAGTGGGCGAACTGCAATGGCAAACAGAAACTGAAATAAACAACAGGGGTTTTTATGTAGAAAAAAGCAGCACAGGCAGCAGTTTTAAAAGCATTGGTTTTGTAGCATCCAAAGCAGTAAGTGGTGTAAGCAATCTTTCGCTTAATTATTTTTTAAATGACGATAAACTTTTTGCCGGCAATAATTATTATCGGCTTAAGCAGGTTGATATAGATGGCAGAACAAATTATTCAAATACTGTTTTAATAAAGTACAATGCTAAAAAAATTGATGTAAATATTTATCCAAATCCTGCAACTGAAATGGTGAATGTAAATATTCAGTCGCTTTTAGCAACCGATGCAACTATTATTATTACTGATGTGCAGGGAAAAATAATTGCACAGCAAAAAGTAAAATTGCCAAGCGGTGTTCAAATGATTCCTGTGCAGGTCAATTATTTGTCTTCCGGAATTTATTTGTTAAGCGTTGTATCAAAAGAAGAAAACCCTGTTGTTTTAAAATTTGAAAAACGCTGATAATTATTAACCCGATGAAAATAGCAGCCATCATTGATGTACTTGAAAATCTTGCTCCGCCATCGCTGCAGGAAAGCTATGACAACGCCGGATTAATTACCGGCAATGCTGCATGGGAATGTTCTGGCATCATCACATCGCTTGATGCAACTGAAGCAGTGGTGCAGGAAGCCATTGACAAAAAGTGCAATCTCTTAGTAGCTCATCATCCCATTATTTTTGGTGGGCTTAAAAAAATTACAGGAAAAAATTATGTGGAGCAAACAATCATTACTGCCATAAAAAATGACATTGCCATTTATGCCATACACACCAACCTTGATAATGTGCTGAATGGTGTAAATGGAAAAATGGCGGATAAATTAGATTTGATAAACCGCCGGATATTGCAGCCCAAAAACAATACCCTGAAAAAATTGTTCTGCTTTGTGCCATCGGCAGATGCTGAAAAAGTGAGAACTGCAATTTTCAATGCCGGTGGCGGCCATATTGGTAATTACAGCGAATGTAGTTTTAACGGCAGCGGCGAAGGAACTTTTAAAGCCGGCGAAAGAACAAATCCTTTTGCTGGAAATGTGGGGGAGCGGCATACTGAAAATGAAATAAAAATAGAGGTTATTTTTCCTGACTGGCTGCAAAACCCGATTGTAAATGCGATGATAAAAGCCCATCCTTATGAAGAAGTGGCTTATGATATTGTGGCTTTAGACAACAGCCATCAGCAAATTGGCAGCGGCCTGGTTGGCGAATTGCCCGAAGCAATGCAAGAAAATGATTTTCTGGACCAAATAAAAAATGCTTTTGGGCTTTCGGTAATCAGGCATACGGCTTTAAAGGGAAAACCAGTTAAAAATGTGGCACTTTGCGGCGGCGCAGGCAGCTTTCTGATTGGTGCGGCTGTTGCGGCTGACGCTGACTTTTACATTACCGGCGATGTTAAATACCACGAGTTTTTTGATGCCAACGGCCGGCTGGTTATTGCCGATATTGGCCATTATGAGAGTGAACAGTTCACAAGCGACCTTTTGTGTGAGGTTTTGAAGGAGAAATTCCCTACCTTTGCAATCCTAAAAACGGGTGTACAAACCAATCCTGTTCAATATTTTAGATAAAAGCTGAATAGGATTGTTAAGGTATATGTGAGCCCCGCCTTGGCGGGGACGATGTTGAGAAACGAACAAAAGACTGTTACACAAAAAAATCAAACAAAATAAATATGGCAAAAGTTGCGGATTTTTCGGTAGAAGAAAAATTATCTTCTTTGGTTCGTTTGCAAAAGATTGACAGCAAACTCGATGAAATTCAGATTTTAAAAGGTGAATTGCCAATTGAGGTAAAAGACCTTGAAGATGAAATTGAAGGCTTGCATGCCCGCCAAACACGAGTGGAAGAAGAAATTAATGGTATTCAGGAATTTATTAACCAGAAAAAAGAAGGCATTAAAGAAGCAGAGGCACTGGTTAAAAAATATGATAAGCAAAGCACCAACGTTAAAAACAACCGGGAATTTGAAGCAATTAATAAGGAAATTGAAATGCAGCAACTGGAAGTGAAACTTTGCGAAAAGCATATCAAAGACGCTACTGAAGAAATTGCTGAAAAAGCAAAGCAACTGGAAGCGGCTAAAAAAGCGGTAGCCACCAAAGAAAATAATTTGAGCGGAAAGAAAGGTGAACTGGAAAAAATTATTTCTGAAACTGAAAAAGAGGAAAAACATTATAACAAAGATGCGGCTGCCGCAAGAAGCCATGTAGATGAAAGGCTGCTTACCAGCTACGACCGCATTCGCAAAAATTACCGCAACGGGCTGGCTGTGGTGCCAGTTGAAAGAGATGCCTGCGGTGGTTGTTTCCATGCAATTCCGCCACAAAAGCAAAGCGAAATAAAGCTACGTAAAAAAGTGATGGTTTGCGAAAACTGCGGAAGAATTTTGGTGGACGATGATTTGAACAATACTGTAGAGGTTAAATAAGATTTTCTTCAATTGATTAAAATAGTTATGGCGCCTTCGGCGCCATTTTTTTTTGCCACGAATTACACGAATGGGCACTAATAAATATTTTATCTAAGTTTTTAATTCGTGTAAATTCGTGTAATTAGTGGCCGACAAACATGCTCCAAAAACTTCACATACAGAACTACGCCATCATTGATGAAATAGAAATTGATTTTTCATCCAGCCTTAATATTATTACCGGCGAAACGGGAGCCGGCAAAAGTATTTTAATGGGGGCGCTGAGTTTGATATTGGGCGAACGTGCCGACAGTTCAGTACTGCAGCAAAAAGAAAAAAAATGTGTGGTGGAAGGATATTTTGATGCCAGGAGAATAAAAGAAAAAAGGAGTGTAAAAGAGTTGTTTGAATTAAATGAACTGGAATGGGAAGATGAACTGGTGATAAGAAGGGAAATTGCAGCCAATGGAAAATCTAGGGCTTTTATAAATGATACACCCGTTAATTTAAATCAACTGAAAGAACTGAGTTCATTGCTGGTTGATTTGCACCAGCAGTTTGATACACTGGAACTGGGCGATAACGATTTTCAAAGAGAAGTGCTGGATGCTTTGGCTGATAATGCAAAACTGCTGCAGCAATACAATGATGTTTATCATCAGTACACAAAAACAAAAAAAGAACTGGAAGAACTTCAGCAGCAGCAAACCAATGCCAATAAAGAACTGGACTACAATAAGTTTTTGTTTGACGAACTGGAAGAAGCTGGCCTGAAAGAAAATGAACTGGAAGAACTGGATGCCGAACTAAAACTGCTCAGCAATGCAGAAAATGTGAAACAGGAACTGGATACTATTTATTTTGAATTGAAAGAAAATGAAAAGCCGGTGGTGCAGCAGTTGAAAGTGCTGAGCAATAAACTGAATGCGTTAACTGAGTTTCATTTAACTATTCCCGGCCTTGTGCAGCGGATTCAAAGTGCACAGGTGGAATTGCAGGATATTGCCGCTGAACTGCAAATCATTAATGACAGCGTTCAATACAGCCCCGAACGAATTCAACTGGTGAATGATAAAATAGCTGTTGGATATAAATTGCTGAAGAAGCATAATGTAACCGCCACAAATGAATTGCTTGCAATAAAAGAAAAGCTTGAAGAAAAGCTTGATGCCATTTTTAATATCAGTGAAGCAATCGGGTTGAAAGAAAAAGAAGCAAAACAATTACTGCATCAGGCTGAAGACCTGGCTAAAGAAATTTCTACAAACAGAAAAAAAACGATCAACCCGTTTGTTGAAAAAGTAAACCTTTTATTTGCCCAGGTTGGTATGCCCAATGCACAAATACAAATACAATTGGAAAATTCCTCATTGAATAATTTTGGCTGCGATGCAATTGAATTTTTATTTGATGCTAACCTGCCTGCCGGACAGGCAGGTAAAAGCAACCGCTTTGAACCTTTAAGAAAAGTCGCCAGCGGCGGCGAATTAAGCCGCCTGATGCTTTGTATAAAATCGCTGGTGGCGCAAAAGTTACAACTGCCTACATTAATTTTTGATGAAATTGATACTGGCATCAGCGGCGAAGCGGCGAAGCAGGTTGGCATAATCATGAAAGGCCTGGCAGCATCGCATCAGCTTATTGCTATCACACATCAGCCTCAAATTGCTGCCAAAGCAACAGCTCATTATTTTGTTTACAAAGCCATTCAGAAAGATAAAATTGTTACTTCCATTCGTTTATTAAATAATGATGAACGCATTACTACCATTGCCCAAATGCTTAGCGGCGAAAAGCCAACAGCAGCAGCTTTGGAGAACGCAAGAGAAATGGTGGGTAATTGAAATAAGGAATAAGAAATGATAAATAAGAAATAAGGAACAAGCATTGTACACTCACAATCTTTTAATACTCGCCATTTTATTTGCAGCAACCATTTCTGCATACTTTGCTCATATGTTCTGGAAGAATAAAATAAATCCACGCAGGTCAACGGGGCATTTCCTGTTATACATTTTTGTTCACTTAGCCAGTGTTTTCGCCCTTGTTTTTATTTTCGGGTTCATCATAATTCACTTCAAAGAGTTTTTCTTTAAAAAATAGAATGCTATTTTTACCGTTCAAAACAACGAATCATGTCATACAACTTACTCAAAGGAAAAAAAGGAATCATCTTCGGTGCTCTGGACGAAAAATCTATTGCATGGAAAACTGCTTTGCGTTGCCATGAAGAAGGCGCTCAGCTTTTGTTAACTAATGCACCGGTTGCCATGCGGATGGGTGAAATAAATAAGCTGGCCGAGGCGGTGAATGCACCCGTAATTGCATGCGACGTAAGCAGCAATGAAGATGTAACTAATCTTATTACGAAAGCAGTTGAGCATTTTGGTGGCGGCGTTGATTTTATTTTACATTCCATTGGCATGAGCATTAACGTTCGCAAAGGAATTGCCTACACCCAAAACAATTATGAGTTTACACATAAGGGCCTCGATATTTCTGCCTTAAGCCTGCACCGGGTTTTGGCAGCAGCAATGAAGCAGGATGCTATCAATGAATGGGGCTCTGTAGTAGCGCTAAGTTATATTGCTGCCCAACGTGTTTTTCCCGATTACAATGATATGGCCGATAACAAAGCGATACTTGAAAGCATTGCAAGGAATTTTGGTTACCAGTATGGTGTGAAAAAACATGTACGTGTTAATACAGTTTCTCAATCGCCAACAAGAACTACAGCAGGCAGCGGAGTAAAAGGTTTCGATGGCTTTATAAACTATGCCGAAAAAATGAGTCCTTTGGGCAATGCAAGTGCAGAAGCCTGCGCCGATTACTGCGTTACGCTGTTCAGCGATTTGACCAAATATGTAACCATGCAAAATTTATTTCACGATGGCGGCTTTAGTTTTACAGGTGTTACACAAGCGGTGATAGAACAAATGGAAAAATAAAAGATTCTCATACCGGATATTGAAAAGGCCGCTCTTTATGAACGGCCTTTGTATTACTTGAAGCTTGCAGCTAACTCCTTGCAGCTTTTCTAATATTCATCTTCATTAAAAAAGAAATCATCCTGGCTTGGATAATCAGGCCAGATATCTTCCAGCCCTTCATAAATTTCACCCTCATCTTCCAGCTCCTGCAAATTCTCTACCACTTCAATTGGTGCGCCACTCCTGATGGAGTAATCAATCAATTCATCCTTTGTTGCAGGCCAGGGGGCGTCTTCTAAATGCGATGCTAATTCTAAGGTCCAAAACATATTTTTCTCTTTTTATTTTATCGGGGTGCTGCCCCCTTATTTTCCGCAAATGTAGAAGTTCTGTGGAAATAACCAAATGTGTTTTTAATAACGGCAGCTTTTGGCATAAGTTGTTTAAAATTGGTTAAAAGTTTAAACTGCTTATTTTATTTTTTGCTTGCCCCGGTTATTTCGGGGATACAGGCATTTGTACTCTGCTTAAGCTTCGGTGGCGTCGCATTTCGTTCATCAGTTACACTACTATTAAACTTTTACCAAAGCGTATTTTTAGCTACTTTCGGTAAATGTTATCGGCAAAAAATATTACAAAAAATTACGGCAGTCTGCAGGTTTTAAAGGGTGTTGACATTGCCATTAATAAAGCCGAAATAGCAAGTATTGTCGGCCCTTCGGGTTCTGGTAAAAGTACATTGCTTCATATCCTGGGCACATTAGATAAACCTGACAGCGGTTCCATTATGCTCAGCAACCAAACTATTACAAATCTCAGTTCAAAAAAATTAGCAGCATTCCGCAACAGGCATATTGGTTTTGTTTTCCAGTTTCATCACCTGCTCCCTGAATTTACTGCACTGGAAAATGTTTGCATCCCGGCCTGGATTGCAGGCACTAAAAAAAAGGAAGCAGAAGCAAGAGCTTTGGAATTATTAAATATGCTTGGCCTTTCAGGCCGGCTTCAAAACAAACCCAATCAATTAAGTGGCGGCGAGCAACAAAGAGTGGCAGTAGCCAGGGCATTAATCAATAACCCCGATATTGTTTTTGCCGATGAACCCACGGGCAATTTAGATTCTGCCAATGCAAAAGAACTTCACCAGTTGTTTTTTGATTTAAGAAAACAATTCAATCAAACCTTTTTAATTGTTACTCACAACGAAGAACTGGCTAAATTAAGCGACAGGGTATTGCAGATGAAAGATGGTAAAATAATTAATGGATAATTCTTTAATGAATAATTGATAATTTTTTTAACTCATAATAGTTTGTGTCTTCAGTTACTTTCTTCTATTATCCAACTATTAATTATCCATTATCAATTAATTCTGGGCTTCCACGGAATTTCTTCTGCCTTAAATAAATGCCCGATATATCTTGCCAGTACAAAAAGATAATCACTCAAACGGTTAAGATATTTTATAACCAATGGGTCAACAAACAAATCATGTTCCTGCATATTTACACACAGGCGTTCTGTGCGCCTGCATACACAGCGGGCAACATGTGCAGTGCTTAGGGCCACATGGCCGCCG
>JANNAM010000086.1:0-3317 GCA_031384415.1 Bacteroidota bacterium | reverse complement strand
GACTTTTGTCTGCCTGGCAACCTTTGCAAGATTTCGTTAATTAAATATCTATTGCCTCGCCATAAGCGGCGGCAGTTGCTTCTTTTAATCCTTCGCTCATTGTTGGGTGAGGATGAACAGCATTGAGTATTTCATGAGCGGTGGTTTCCAGTTTACGGGCAACTACAGCTTCGGCAATTACTTCTGTAACATTGGTGCCAATCATGTGGCAGCCAAGAAACTCGCCGTACTTAGCATCATAAATTACTTTTACAAATCCTTCAGTGGCACCGGCAGCTACAGCTTTGCCGCTTGCCACGAAGGGAAATTTACCAACTTTAATTTCGTAGCCGGCATCTTTAGCTGCTTTTTCGGTGTAGCCAACGCTCGCAATTTCTGGTGTGCAGTATGTGCAACCAGGAATATTGTTATAATCCAATGGATCGGGTTTGTGGCCGCTTAAATGTTCGGCAGCATTAATACCTTCTTTACTTGCCACATGAGCCAGTGCCTGGCCGGGTGTGCAATCGCCGATGGCGTAAATTCCGGGAACATTTGTTTGCTGGTTGGCATCCACAATAATTTTTCCTTTGTCGGTTTTAATGCCCAGCCCTTCCAGGCCAATGTTTTCTATATTGGCAACTACGCCAACAGCGCTCAATAAAATATCTGCTTCAAGTATTACTTCGCCGCCTGCGGTTTTTACTTTTGCTTTAACGCCTTCGCCGCTTGTGTCCACACTTAATACTTCGCTGCTGGTCATGATGGTCATGCCCTGTTTTTTAAATTGCTTTTCCAATTCTTTGCTGATGTCTTCATCTTCTACCGGAACCAGGCGGGGCATAAATTCTACCATGGTAATTTTTGTACCCAGGCTGTTGTAGAAATAGGCAAATTCGCTTCCGATGGCACCGCTGCCGCAAATAATCATGCTTTTTGGCTGGCTGGGCAATGACATTGCTTTTCTATACTCAATTATTTTTGTTCCATCAATTGGCAGGCTTGGTAATTCCCTGGCCCGGCCGCCTGTGGCAATAATGATATTTTTTGCTTCTTCAACTTTTTTTGTGCCATCGGCAGCAGTAATTTCTAATTTGCCGGGGGCAATTAATTTACCAAAGCCCATTATTACATCAATCTTATTTTTTTTCATCAAAAACTGAATGCCCTTGCTCATTTTATCGGCTACACCACGGCTGCGGCTGATAACACCGCCAAAATCGGCTGAGGGATCGGCTATATTAATGCCGTAATCTTTTGAATGTTTGGCATACTCAAAAACCTGTGCGCTTTTTAATAATGCTTTGGTAGGTATGCAACCCCAGTTGAGGCAAATGCCACCAAGGCTTTCTTTTTCTACAATTGCTACTTTTTTACCCAACTGGCTTGCCCTTATTGCAGCAGGATAACCACCTGGGCCACTTCCGAGAACTATTACGTCGTATGCCATATTCAATTTTAGATTTAAGTCCCGATAGCTTCGGGATACGATTTATGATTTGGTGTTGCAAATTTAACCTGAAACAGGGGAACGGCAAAATCAGGAAATGATAAGGGGTAAATGTTAAAGGTTGAATGATTAATGAAGCAGAGGCTTGAAATTTACCGGTATCCTATTATTTTTACAAGATGAAAAGAATAGTTTGCTTTTTCCTGTTTGCCGGCGGTTTTTGTTATGCCGGTGCCCAGTCAATTCCTAAATGGAAGATTAATGATGTGGTAAATTATTTTACCAAACAAAATGACACGGTATACGTGGTTAATCTCTGGAGTACCTGCTGCAAGCCCTGCGTAAAAGAGATTCCTTACCTGCAGGCTGTTGCTAAAAAATATGCAGGCCAAAAAGTTAAGTTACTGCTGGTGAGCTTAGACAGTTATAAGCTTTATCCCACTCAATTAAAAGCTTTTGCCAAAAGCAAAAAATTTACTGCCAGCATGGTTTGGCTTGATGAAACCGATGCCGATATTTTTTGTCCTGCCATAGATGCCAAATGGGGCGGTTCTATACCTGCAACAATTATTGTAAACGGGAAAACCAGTTACAAACAATTTTATGAGCAGGAGTTTACTGCAAAGGAGTTTGAATTGGAACTGAAGAAAGCACTAAGTTCCAAAACTGTCTATTCCGTTCCCAAGCCAATTGACCATTCAATTGAATCAACAGAACCGGAATAAAAAAATCCCGGAACTGCTTTGCAATTCCAGGAAAATATGTTGGGTAAATTAATTCTAATTAAAGGGCACAGCTGCAATAGCCAAATGCCATTGCCCAGTTTCCTTTTGGTTTAATACGATAACCACTGCCCCATGCAGTTTGCTGGTCAATAATATTACCGCCTGCATCAAGTTTTACAACCACCGCATGGGCTGCAATACATCCGCAGTTACCGGCTTCAATAGCACTGATGGGAACCTTGTAAGTATAACTTGTTTCATTATTGTGTGCAGCGCTGTAGGGAAATAGGCCTGGAACAGGACTTCCTGCGTTATTAAGAGGAATAGCTGCACAATCGCCTACAAACAGATGTGTTTCTGTAAGTACGTAATTGTTAGCAGTTGTGTAAGTAACATAAATAAAATCGGCATCGTTGGTAACAGTTACCGAGCCGGCATTGTAAAACTGGCCTGCAGTAAGTTCAGTTACTGTTGCGACACATCCACCACCCGGATCGCCAAGCCTGTTTGGGGTAATGTTTTTGCCATCTTTTCCTTTAGTGGCTTTGTCATTTTGACCTGTAACAAGGTCCTGGTTTTTTTTACATGATAAGAAAGAAATGCTTGATAGAAGCAACACAAGAGTGTAGTGTTTGATTTTCATAAATTGGATTTTGTGGTTAACAATGAATTAAAAAGCAAAAATAACGGGTCTTGTTATTTTTTAACTAAAACGGGACATCTAAAAAGATATTGTGGCAAATGAAAAATAAAGCCCTTATTTAAAACCCAGACCTTCAGTATTGTGATTTATGTCAATAAATCAGCTTTTTCTTTTAATAGTGCATCCCACACTGCGGCTTTCTTTTACAGAAACTTCTTTACCGGCCGTCAGTTCGCCAATAGCTAATTTCAAATGCTCCCTTGTTACATTGCCGGCATCTGTTGGGTTATTGTCTATAGCACCGTGGTAAACTAATTTTAAATCTGTGTTGAATAAATAACATTCGGGGGTGCGGTTGGCACCAAAGGCATCTGCAATTTCGCTGTTGTTATCTACCGCATAAGACCAGTTGTATTTTTGGTCTTTAAAATATGCTTTCATCGCATCATAGCTGTCTTCGTTGTTTCTCAAGGCTTCGTTGCTGTTTAAAACAATTACTCCCACGTCCATTTTCTGGGCA
>JANNAM010000258.1:0-16199 GCA_031384415.1 Bacteroidota bacterium | reverse complement strand
TTTAAACATCTGGCCTTATTTGAGCAGTTATTTTAACTGGGAAGGAATCGGTTTTACTGAAGTAAATTCTGATGAGTATAATACAAGAGACAACGAATATGTTGGCGGGCTGAATAAATCTTATGATGGATTTATTTATGGATGGGGAGATTTGGGTGCTGGTTCATACAGGGACAGGAATATGTTATTTTATACTAAGTCTTCGCCGCCAACACCAGTAATGGCAGAAGAAAAAGTAAGTGATGCAGGGAGTTACAAAAAAGTAGCATCTGCCAAAGGTATAGATAGAATTGGACGGTCTACAACACAGATGGATTCTAATGGGGTTGTAACAGGTGTTAAATTAACCTTTGATCCTTTTGATAAAGATGTTGAATTAAAAGTTAAATCCCCAGAAGTCCAAATTCGCAAAAACTTCAACGAAACCGCCTTCTTCTTCCCAGATCTAAAAACAGATGCAGAAGGAAACATAACTTTTGAATTTACCATGCCCGAAGCATTAACAGAATGGAAACTGATGGCAATGGCACATACAAAAGAATTAGCCAGTGGTTATGCCGAAACAAAAATTAAAACACAGAAGCCCCTGATGGTGCAGCCCAATGCGCCACGCTTTTACAGGGAAGGCGACCGCATGGAGTTTACTGCCAAAATTGTAAACCTCAGCGAAAGCGAACAAACCGGCACTGCACAATTAGAGTTGATAGATGCAGCAACAAACAAACCTGTTGATGGTTGGTTTAAAAACCTTTCTCCCAGTAAAAACTTTACTGTAGCCGCCGGGCAAAGTGTATTGGTTAAATTCCCTATGGAAATTCCTTTTAATTTCAACAGTGCATTAACTTATCGCATTGTTGCAAAAGCCTCCCCCACGGGGGGAGGTTTGGAGGGGGCTTTTAGTGATGGCGAAGAAATGGCTGCTCCTGTTTTAACCAACAGGATGCTGGTAACAGAATCAATGCCCATTAATCTCCGCAATCAGACAACAAAGACTTTTAAGTTTGATAAATTATTGAATAGCAGCAGTAGTTCAACCATCAGCAATCATGCTGTTACGGTTGAATATACAAGCAACCCAGCATGGTATGCAGTGCAGGCCCTGCCTTATTTGATGGAGTATCCTTATGAATGTGCAGAGCAAACATTTAACCGCTATTATGCCAATGCATTGGCATCTTATATCAGCAACAGCATGCCTAAGATTAAAGCAGTATTCGAAAAGTGGAAAAATGTTGATACTGCTGCCTTGATGAGTAACCTGCAAAAGAATGAAGAGCTAAAATCAGCCTTATTGCAGGAAACTCCCTGGGTGATGGAAGCACAAAATGAAGCACAGCAAAAGAAAAACATTGCCCTGCTGTTTGATATGGTGCAGATGAGTGCAGAAATGGACAAGGCATTTAACAAACTGAAAGAAATGCAGAGCAGCAATGGTGGCTTCACCTGGTTTAAGGGCGGGCCCGATGACAGGTATATGACGCAATATATTATTACAGGTATTGGCCACCTGAGAAAATTAAATGCACTGGCTGGCGATAATTATCAAAAAGTAAAAACAGTTGTTGACAAAGCAATTCCTTATTTGGATATGATGTTGAAAAAAGAGTACGATGATTTGCTTCGCTATAAAGTAAAACTCAGCGGTAATAATTTAAGTTATACTGCCATCCAGTATTTATATATGCGTAGCTTTTTCACCGAATATAAAATTGCAGATGCTTCCGGCACTGCGGTTAATTATTATAAAGGCCAGGCAAAAAAATACTGGCTCAGCAACAGTAAATATATGCAGGCCATGATTGCACTGGCATTGCACCGGGATAAAGATGTGGCTACGCCTGCGGCCATCATCAAATCATTAAAAGAAAATTCCATCAGCAAAGAAGAAATGGGCATGTACTGGAAAGAATGGACAACCGGAGGCTATTGGTGGCACCAGGCACCGATTGAAAGCCAGGCAATGATGATTGAAGCATTTACTGATATTGATAAAAACATGGCAACAGTTGATGACTTAAAAACATGGTTGCTGAAACAAAAGCAAACACAAAACTGGAAAACCACCAAAGCAACTGCCGAAGCATGTTATGCGCTATTGCTTGGTGGCAGCAACTGGTTAGCAGAAGAAAAAGAAGTAACAATTAATTTAGGAAGTACAATTATTAAAAGCACCGATGCAGGCACAGAAGCCGGCACAGGTTATTTCAAAAAAAGAATTGAAGGCGATAAAGTAAAACCAGAGATGGGGAATATAACAGTGACTGTAAATGATAAAAACGGTTCAAAAGCCTCCCCCACGGGGGGAGGTTTGGAGGGGGCTTCCTGGGGTTCTGTTTACTGGCAATACTTTGAAGACTTAGACAAGATCACTCCTGCAGAAACACCTTTGAAATTGAAGAAACAATTGTTCATTGAAAAAAATACAGACAAAGGCCCGGTGTTGCAGGCAATTGCTGATGGTGCACAATTGAAAGTGGGCGACAAAGTAAAAGTGCGTATTGAATTAAGGGTGGACAGAGATATGGAATATGTTCACATGAAAGATATGAGAGCCGCTTGTATGGAACCGGTAAATGTGATAAGCCAATATAAATACCAGGGCGGCCTTGGTTATTACGAAAGCACCAAAGATGCCAGCACCAATTTTTTCTTTAGTTGGTTAAGCAGGGGCACGTATGTTTTTGAATACCCGGTATTCGTTACTCATACTGGTAATTTCAGCAACGGTATTACTACCATACAATGTATGTATGCACCTGAATTTACAAGCCATAGTGAAGGGATAAGGGTGAATGTTGAATAAGTCAATTTCACGGATTAAAACGAATTACACGAACTGGTGAAAGCTGGTTCGTGTTTTTATATAAAGCAATTCCTGTAATTTGTGTAAACAGTAAAATCATTGAAACATGGCCAAAGAACAAACTTACAGCATCCCGGTACGCTTTCGTAAAATGGAAAATCTTCACATTGTTTTCTGGTTGTTTAAAGATATCAGCTGGTGCATGATATGGCGGCCATTAGGAATTGCTATGATTTTTCCTACATTGATTATAGCCATCGTAATTGCCTGGCGCAACAGGCAATATATAAGTGAGGTTTGTCATAATCTGGCAATTGTATTTTGGATAGCTGCTAACTCTTACTGGATGGTAAGCGAATTTTTGCATTTTGATACCAATGTACTTTTTGGCGAATATACTTTTAAGCACCTTGCAATTATTCCCTTTGTAATTGGCATATTATTGCTGACATATTATTATTTACTCTGGAAGCCAATGCATAAGACAGTTGTGGAAACGATGTAAGATTTCATAACCCTCAATTCATATATCTTTGCCGCTCAATAAGCAACAATATATGTACAGAACTCACACCTGTGGCGAATTAAGGCTCAGTGACACAACCAAAGAAGTAACCCTGGCCGGATGGGTACAAACCGTTCGTAAATTCGGCAGCATCACATTTGTTGATTTAAGAGACCGCTACGGCATTACGCAATTATTGTTTTCGGAAAATTTAAATGATGAGCTGGAAGCAAATCCTTTGGGAAGAGAATTTGTACTGCAGGTAAAAGGGATTGTAAATGAACGCAGCAATAAAAATGCAAACATCCCCACCGGCGATATTGAAATTGCCGTAAATGAATTTTCAATCCTCAATAAATCTGTAACCCCGCCTTTTAAAATAGAAGATGATACTGATGGCGGCGATGATTTAAGAATGAAATACCGCTTTCTTGATTTAAGAAGAAATGCAGTAAAGAAAAATTTAGAAATAAGGTATTCAGTAAACCGCAGCGCAAGGAATTATTTGCATGAAAATAATTTCATGGACATTGAAACACCTTTTCTTATCAAATCAACTCCCGAAGGTGCAAGGGATTTTGTGGTGCCAAGCAGAATGAATGCAGGGCAGTTTTATGCACTGCCACAAAGCCCGCAAACATTTAAGCAACTGCTTATGGTAAGTGGTTACGATCGCTACTATCAAATAGTAAAATGTTTCAGAGACGAAGATTTAAGAGCCGATCGCCAGCCGGAGTTTACGCAGATAGATTGTGAAATGGCTTTTGTGGAGCAGGAAGATATTTTAAACATGTTTGAAGGATTGATAAAACAAATTTTTAAAGACGTAAAAAATATTGATTACACCGAAAAAGTAGAACGTACCACCTGGGAAGAAGCAATGTGGATGTATGGAAATGATAAACCCGACATTCGGTTTGATATGCAACTGTGCAATTTGAAGTTTCCGCAACATACATTTCCTTCTAAAGAAAACCAGTCTTCATTAATTGACGGAGCAAATTTCCCTGTTTTCGATTCGGCAGAAACTGTTGTTGCTATTGCTGTACCCGGTTGCAGCGAATACAGCCGCAAACAAACCGATGAACTGGTTGAATGGGTAAAGCGTCCGCAAATTGGAATGAAAGGATTGGCTTTTATTAAATGTAATGCTGATGGTACATATAAAAGCAGCATAGATAAATTTTACACCGAAGAAAAATTAAAAGCCATTGCCGCCGCTGCCAATGCAAAAGCAGGCGACTTAATTTTAATTTTAGCCGGCGCAGAAGAAAGAACAAGAAAAGCCATCAGCGATTTGCGGATGTATATGGCAGACAAACTTGGTTTACGCAAACCCGGTGAGTTTAAATTATTATGGGTATTAGATTTTCCTTTGTTTGAGTATGATGAAGAAGGCAACCGCTGGGTAGCCCGCCATCATCCCTTTACTTCACCCAAGCCGGTGCAGATTGCAACAATGATCGACAACAACCCTGTTATTGAAAATGCTGCAAAATATTTAGAACATCCTTATGCTTCAATTAAAGCCAATGCTTATGATATGGTATTGAACGGAAATGAAATTGGCGGTGGTTCTATCAGAATTTTTCAAAGAGAGCTGCAGGAAAAAATGTTTGCTGCCCTTGGCATGGATGCAGCAGAGCAGCAACACAAGTTTGGATTTTTATTAGGTGCTTTTGAATATGGCGCTCCGCCCCATGGTGGCATCGCATTTGGTTTCGACAGGCTTTGCGCCATCCTTGGCGGCAGCGAAAGTATCCGTGACTTTATTGCCTTCCCAAAAAACAATGCAGGCAGGGATGTGATGCTGGATGCTCCCGGCACTATTGATGATAAGCAGTTTGAGGAATTGCAGATAAAGCTGGATTTGAAAGAATAGAACACAGATGACGCTGATTAAACTGATTAATACAGATTTTATATGATACCAGATTACCAAACATTAATGTTGCCATTATTAAAAACAGTCTCTGATGGGAAAGAGTATAAATTCAGAGATGTCGTAGAAGCACTTGCAATTCAATTTAAATTAACTGAAGAAGAAAGAAAGGAATTGTTACCTAGTGGCACAGCATTTCTTTTTTCTAATAGAGTTGGTTGGGCAAGAACTTATTTAAAAAAAGCTGCACTTTTAGAGGCTCCAAGAAGGGGTGTAATGTCTATTTCGGAAAGAGGCAAACAAGTGCTTAATGAAAATTTGTCTGAAATAACTGCTCAATATTTAAATAGGTTTGAAGAATTTATCCAATTCAAACTTTCAAAAGATGATACAGATACTATTATCATGAGTGAAATTGAAGAATCAAAAAAACAAACTCCAGAAGAATTGATTGAATATGGTTATAAGAGTATAAGAAAATCGATTGAGCAAGAAATAATATTAAAACTTAAATCAGTTTCTCCATCTTTTTTTGAAAAGATTGTTGTTGAATTATTGGTTAAGATGGGTTATGGAGGATCTATACAAGATGCAGGAAAAGCAATAGGGAAAAGCGGTGATGAGGGTATTGATGGAATTATTAAGGAGGATAAATTGGGTCTGGATGTCATTTATATTCAAGCTAAACGATGGGAAAGTGTCGTTGGCAGGCCAGAGTTACAAAAATTCGTTGGCGCATTAGCCGGACAAGGTGCAAAAAAAGGGATATTTATTACAACGTCTGGTTTTACCAAAGAAGCTTTAGATTATACGCCTAAAAATGAAACAAAAATTGTTTTGATGGATGGAGAAAAACTTTCTCAATACATGATTGACTATAATCTTGGTGTATCAGTGCAAAATATTTATGAAATTAAAAAGATAGATTCCGACTATTTTGAAGAAGAATAATTTCCTTTCCCTTAACATTTTTTCTTCTTACCTTTTCATCCTAAAATTTCAAAACCTCACTTATGAACTTGTATAAATTATCCTTCGTTGTGCTCATTGCAGCTACTATTGTTTCCTGTAAAAAATCAGGCAGCACATCCGATGTAACCATTGCTGCCAAAACAATGCTGGATGTTTCTTACGGCACAAATGCCCTGCAAAAAATGGATATTTACCTTCCGGCAGGCCGCAGCACCACCAGCACCAAAGTAATGGTAATGATTCATGGCGGCGGATGGACAAGCGGCGACAAAGCCGACTTTGCAGCTTTTGTAGATACCATGAAAACCCGCCTGCCCGATTATGCAATTTTTAACATCAACTACCGGCTTGCTGGTGGCGGCACCAATCTTTTTCCCACACAGGAAAACGATGTAAAAGCTGCCATGGAATTTATTAATGGCAATGCATCCACTTATTTAATTAGCAACAAATGGGTTTTGGTTGGTGCCAGCGCAGGCGCACATCTGGCCATGTTGCAGGCATATAAATACAGCAGTCCAGTAAAACCAAAAGCTGTGGCTTCATTTTTTGGCCCCAGCGACATGACAGAAATGTACAACAATCCCGTTGGTGGCAATCCAATTTTAGCAGCAGGCATTTTAACCGTCATAGGCGGCACACCGGCCATGCTGCCAGCATTGTATTCCAGTAGCAGCCCGGTTAATTTCATCAATGGCAGTTCATCAGCAACTATTTTATTGCACGGCGGTGCCGATCCATTGGTGAGGCCAGCACAGTCAACAACTGTGCAGGCAAAACTTACGCTGGCAACCGTAATCAATCAATATGTTTTTTATCCAACCGGCGGCCACGGCGACTGGGATGGTGCCACCTATAAAGATGCATTCAATAAAGTGCAGGCATTTTTTATAGCCAACAACCCATAGTATTTTTGGAAACAAACTGTAGTTTTTTATGGCGTCAGCGTTGTGAACTTGTTCAGTTCTCTTTTCTTTTTAGTAAAAAGAAAAGAGAATCTCTCTTGTGCCGCATAACATTGGGCATCATAAAAGCCCCCAATAGATTTGCGTTTACTTTTTTAGCGCTTTTTATTTTTAGTTTTTCTGCCCTTTCACAAACAGACACAATTCCTGTTGTTAAAGATGCTATCAAAGCCAACAGGGAAAAAACTTACCGCAACATTGTAAACAATTCCATCACAAAAAATTTATCGCTTCCCTTATCCGACAGCACCGAAGAAAACTGGCAGGATGCTTTTAATGCAATAGAAGTTATCAAGTATAAAGCACCGTGGATTAATGAAAGAATTAATACTGCTTTTGAATCAATCGGGAAAAGAAGTACAGGTTTTCAAAGGGCATTGCTCGAACTGCTTTATGCTAATTACCCATTGGCTTATAATAAACAAGTAAAAAATATTTTTGACACAGTAACCAATTACAAAATACTCGCCATGTGCGGCGAATATTTATTGCTGCCGCAAAACAATGTGAAGTATGCCATGTATGTTTTTAACCATCTTGACAGCATTGTGCGGCATGTTGATACTGCTGCAAAAAATAATCCCTTTTGCATTATGCTTGCTGCATCGGCACTAAGCCAAACACCCGAAAGAAAAGAAAAACCCGAAAGCAGGAAGCAAAACCTGAAAACATATTTGCCTTATTTCTTAAAGCCTGCTTATTTGAAAGGAGAAGTAATTCTTTACAGCTTTCAGCGAAAGAACAGGAATTACCCCGGCCTTGCAATTATAAGAACAAAAGAAGGTAACATAGCGGTTAATAAAGATGGCAGTTATTTCAATGTGCCGCAACTGGCAAGAAGCATATCAAATCTTCCGGGTTATCTTACCAATGGCAATACACCGCAGGGTATTTTTAAAATGTATGGCTTTGATGTGAGTAAAAGCGCCGCCATTGGCCCCACAGAAAATATACAAATGGGTTTGCCGGTAGAGCTATCAAAGCAGGTTTTCTTTAAAGATTCAACAATTGAAAATACCGAATGGGTTGTGCAGGATTATAACCGACTGCTGCCGCAAACATGGAGAAAAAATTTTAATCTTTACCAGGCATTTTATGCAGGGCTTGCAGGCCGCTCAGAAATTATTGCACATGGCACCACGGTAAATCCAGAATATTATAAAGGCCAATCCTATTATCCTCACTCACCTACAGTTGGTTGCTTATGCACCAAAGAAATATGGAATCCGGTTAATGGAAAAAGAACAGAAAGTAACCAGCAAAAATTAGTGGATGCACTGAAAAAAGCCGGTGGCGCCGATGGTTATGTTATTGTGATAGAACTGGAAGATAAAAACCAGCCGGTAACACTGCAGGAAATTTTACCTTACATTAAAGCAGCAACCGAAAAATAATTTTACCTGCTACCTTTGCGGCATGAGTACAGTTCCTTTAGCAGAAAGAATGCGTCCGCAAACTCTGGATGAATTAGCAGGCCAGCAACATCTTACAGGCAAGGGCAGCATTTTAAGAACTGCCATTGAGCAGGGCAAACTTCCCTCCATCATTTTATGGGGCCCGCCGGGTGTTGGCAAAACAACCATTGCCAATATCATTGCACACACTTTAAAAGTTCCGTTCTATACTTTAAGTGCCATTTCTTCCGGCGTAAAAGAAGTAAGGGAAGTAATTGAAGAAGCCAAAACCAAAACCGGCGTAATTCTTTTCATTGATGAAATTCACCGCTTCAATAAAGGCCAGCAGGATGCTTTGCTGGGTGCAGTGGAAAAAGGAATCATCACTTTAATTGGCGCTACAACTGAGAATCCTTCTTTTGAAGTAAACAGTGCATTGCTGAGCCGCTGCCAGGTGTATGTTTTAAAACCATTGGGTAAAGATGAGCTGGTTGGTTTATTAAAAGATGCATTGCAAAAAGACAAACTGCTGCAGCAAAAAAATATTGAGCTGAAAGAAACTGATGCATTAATTACCATCTCCGGCGGCGATGCAAGAAAATTTTTGAACCTGTTGGAACTGGTTATTGATACACTTGGCAACAAAGGAATCATAACCGATGATAAAGTGATGGATATTGCCCAGCAACGCATTGCACTCTATGATAAAAAAGGTGAGCAGCATTACGATATTATCTCTGCATTTATAAAAAGCATTCGTGGCAGTGACCCCAATGCTGCTGTTTACTGGCTGGCAAGAATGATTGAAGGCGGCGAAGATGTAAAATTTATTGCAAGGCGGATGCTTATACTTGCCAGTGAAGACATCGGCAATGCAAATCCCAATGCACTGCTGCTGGCAAATGCCACATTTGATGCTGTAAATAAAATTGGTTATCCGGAGTCGCAGTTGATTTTATCCCAGTGCACCATTTACCTGGCAACAAGCGCTAAAAGCAATTCGTCAACTGTTGCCATTGGCAATGCAATGAATGCTGTAAAACAGCAAGGCGACCTTTCTGTTCCATTACACATTCGCAATGCACCCACCAGCCTGATGAAGAAAGAAGGATATGGGAAAGGTTACCAGTATGCTCATGCTTATGAAAATAATTTTTCGCCGCAGGAATATTTACCGGAAGTGTTAAAAGGAACTGCATTTTTTGAACCTGGTAAAAATGCAAGAGAAGAAGAGATAAGAAAATTTTTAAAAGAAAGGTGGAAAGGGAAATATGGTTATTAAAGCTGAATAAAGTTATTCTGCCGGGCTTTGCCGAATAATGAAATCCTGTACGACCCCGCCTTCGGACGGGGCAAGCAGCCAATGAAGCTAAATACCATTCCAAAAGCCCGGCTCAAAAAAACTACTATGCAATTAAAATGGACGTATAAAAAATTTGATGAGCTTTCAGCAGCAGAATTGTACAGCATCATTCGCCTGAGGAATGAAGTGTTTGTGGTAGAGCAAAACTGTCCTTACCAGGATGCGGATGGAAAAGACCTGCAATGTTTTCATTTGTGTGGGCGTGATGGAGAAAACCTGGTTGCTTACACCCGTATTTTACCGCCGGGGCTTGCATATGAAGAAGCAAGTATTGGCAGGGTAGTTACATCGCCACAGTACCGTAAATCGGGAGCCGGCCGGGAACTGATGAACCTGTCAATAAAAAAAGTTTTTGAGCAGTATAACTGCAATATAAAAATTGGTGCCCAGTTGTACCTGAAAAAATTTTATGAGTCGCTGGGTTTTGTAAAATGCAGTGAAGAATACCTGGAAGATAATATTCCGCATATTGAAATGCTGCTGAAAAAATAAACCCCTGAAATGGCAATATTTCTTTGCCCCTGCCGTTTTTAACCCGTGGTAATTTAAATTCAGGGAATCCGTGCAACTGCAAAGTGCAATTGAATTGCCATCCATTTATCCAATTTTCTGTTGAAAGACTAAATCCAGTTTCAGATGAAACGCCCTATACACACCCCTATTGGTAAAACTTTACTCTTACTGCTGTTCTGCAGTATTATCTTCTCCAAATCATATTCACAAGGACTTTTGTTTGGCGACAATGACAAAACAAAATGGGAGGCAGGTTTAAATTTTGGTCCCAGTTTTTTTCTTGGCGATTTAGGTGGTAATGCAGGCAAAGGAACCCGGTTTTTGAAAGATGTAAACCTGAAACTTACTAAATTAATGAAGGGTGCATACATTTCAATGTATCCAAAAAAATGGGTTGGTTTAAGAATCGCCGCCGATTACACTTATCTTGAAGGCGATGATGCAATTATTAAAACCAACGGCATTGATGAAATACACCGCAAGCAGCGCAACCTCGATTTTAAATCGAATGTGTGGGAAGTGTACGGAGCCTTGGAACTTTTTCCTACCATGTTTTTCAGTAAAGAAGATTATGACCCCATGTTCAGGCCTTATGCTTTAATTGGGCTGGGGCTGTTTCATTTTAATCCGCAGGGTTCTTTAAAAGATGCTGCCGGTAATAAAACATGGTATTACCTGCATCCTTTAAAAACAGAAGGCCAGGGAATGGCTGAATATGCTTACAACAAACCTTACAAATTAACCCAGATGAATATTCCGTTAGGTGCAGGAATAAAATGTGTTGCATCGGAAAGGCTGGTAATAAGCATGGAATTACTGTACCGCAAAACTTTTACCGATTATATTGACGATGTAAGCAAAAACTATATTGACCCTAAATATTTCAGCAAATATTTATCGGCTAAGGATGCAGCCATTGCTTATCAGATTTCTGACAAACTTACACCCATCATTTTTCCGGGAATGACAAGAATGATTCCGGGAATGGAAAGGGGGGATAAAACTGAAGGCGATACTTATTTTTCAATCATTGCAAAAATCGGTTTCAGGCTTGGCCAGGTGTACGAAAATTCGGCTAAGAGAAGGGCAGTAAGGCAAACAAGGTGTCCGACGGTTTATTAAAAATTTAAAAAGAATACAATGAGTAATAATTTACAAATAAGCCCGGGAAATTTCAAAGTCATAGCTTTTGCGGCTTGCTGTGTATTGCTTGTGTTACATTTTTTAAAAACATAAAAAATATTAAAAAGAATGATTAATGTTTGACACTACGGGCAGGTTATACTTTTGAAGTTAATCCCCAAGGATAAGAAAGGCCGTTATTTTTATAGTAGCTGATTACCCCTGAAACCACAATTTTAGAACTTCTTATTTATGACAGCCCATTTTTGTCAACTTGATCGAATCCATGTTTATGAGGCATGGATTTTTTTATTTTAATTCCTGCTTGAGGAAGCTTGCTGTAAAACTTTCTTTCACATCCACCAAACCTTCCGGCACTCCTTCAAACAAAATTTTTCCGCCGCCATCGCCGCCTTCGGGGCCAATGTCAACAATATGGTCGGCAGTTTTAATTACATCCATATTGTGTTCAATAACCAAAACTGTGTTGCCCCTGTCAACTAATTTATTTACCACTTCCAGCAAATGCCGGATATCCTGAAAATGTAAACCGGTTGTTGGTTCATCTAAAATGTAAAATGTTTTACCGGTATCTTTTTTGCCAAGTTCAGTGCTTAGTTTTACCCTTTGTGCTTCGCCGCCGCTGAGGGTTACAGCGCTTTGGCCGAGTGTGATGTAACCAAGCCCTACTTCCTGCAGCACTTTTATTTTCCGGTAGATGTATGGTACGGCCTGAAAAAATTCTACCGCTTCATCCACTGTCATGTCAAGCACATCGCTGATGCTTTTTCCTTTATAACGAATCTCAAGTGTTTCCCTGTTGTATCTTCTGCCATTGCATTTTTCGCAATGAACATACACATCGGGTAAAAAATTCATTTCAATCACCCTCATGCCGCCGCCTTCGCACACATCACATCTTCCTGTTTTTACATTGAAAGAAAAACGGCCTGCATTATAGCCTCTTATTTTTGCCTCGGGCACCGCAGCAAACAGTGTCCTGATGTCGGTAAAAAATCCGCAGTAAGTAGCAGGGTTGCTTCTCGGTGTTCTTCCAATAGGGCTTTGGTCTATTTCAATTACTTTATCAATCTGTTCAAGTCCTTTTATACTTTTATATTCTAAAGGATTTGCTTTTGAATTGTAACAATATTTACTCAGCAGCGGATAAAGCGTTTCATTAATTAAAGTTGATTTGCCGCTGCCGCTTACGCCAGTTACCAATATCAATTTGCCCAATGGAAATTTTACAGAAACATTTTTCAGGTTGTTTCCTTTTACACCGGTGAGCTCAATAAATTTTCCATTTCCTTTTCTTCTTTCTTTTGGAATATCAATATTTTTTTTACCACTTAAATACAACGAAGTTTCCGATTTTGATTTCAATACTTCCTGCGGTGTGCCTTGAGCAACAATTTGACCGCCATACTTTCCTGCTTTTGGGCCAATGTCAACTAAGTAATCGCTGGCCATCATAATATCTTTGTCATGCTCAACTACCAAAACACTGTTGCCGATATTGACTAAATTTTGCAAAGCACTAATCAATCGTTGGTTATCTCGTTGGTGCAAACCAATGCTTGGTTCATCCAAAATATATGTGATACCCTGCAGTTGAGAACCAATTTGAGTTGCCAGCCTTATTCTTTGAGATTCGCCACCACTCAGTGTTCTGGAAGGGCGGGATAATGTCAGATAAGTCAACCCAACATCTAATAAAAATTGCAATCGTTCCCTTATTTCTTTCAACACATCTTTGGCAATTGCATTTTGCCGGTCATCCAGCCATAATTCTATGCCATCAAACCAGGTGGCTAAATTATCAAGGTTCATATTGCCCAGCTCAGCAATATTGTAATTGACCACTTTAAACCAAAGGCTTTCTTTTTTTAATCTTGTTCCATTGCAGGTAGTGCAATTTGCCAGTTGCATATATTTTTCTACCCAGGCCCTTAACGATTCATTACTTTGCGGCGAAGTAAACCAACGCTTCAGCATCGGAATAATTCCTTCATAACTTCCGGTATATTCAGGGGGAACAGTTTCATCACTTAAATCCATTGCCAGGTCCGGATTAATATTCTGGTCACCATTCAACAGTAAATCAAGTTGTTCTTTGGGCAAATCTTTAACAGGTTTGTCTAAATTAATCTTGTGTTTTTTTGCAAACTGAACCACCTGCTGAAAAACACTTGCATCCCGTTCTTCTCCCAGCGGAACAATGGCACCATCTTTTACGCTTTTAGATTTATCGGGAAGCACTTCATCCATGTCAATGGTATATACATTTCCCAATCCTTTGCAGGTGGGGCAAGCACCATAAGGCGAGTTGAATGAAAAAGCATTGGGCGAAGGCTCTTCGTAACTGATGCCGGTATCTTCACACATCAGTTGTTTGCTAAACTGTACAACTTTGTCGCTGCCTTCAACAGAAAGAAACATTAAATCTTTCCCAAGCTGCAAAGTTTTTTGCACACTCTGGCTCAGTCTAACTTTCATGTCATCTGTTACCGGCAACCTGTCCACCACTACTTCTATATCATGAATTTTATAACGATCCACTTGCATTTTGGGTATCAAATCCTTTATCTCACCATCTATCCTTACTTTTAAAAATCCTTTTTTTCTTACTTCTTCAAACAATTCCCGGTAATGCCCTTTTCTACCTCTTACCAACGGAGCAAGCAAACTTATTTTTTTATCACTGAATTTTTTAAAGATGTTGGAAACAATTTCTTCTTCGCTAAACTTAACCATCTTCTTGCCTGTGTTATAACTATATGCTTCGCCAATCCTTGCATACAACAGCCGCAGGAAGTCATACACTTCTGTAACAGTACCCACAGTGCTTCGTGGATTTTTGTTGGTAGTTTTTTGTTCAATAGAAATTACTGGCGATAATCCGGTTATCTTATCTACATCGGGCCGTTCCATATCTCCCACAAACTGCCGGGCATAAGCCGAAAAACTTTCCATGTAGCGGCGCTGTCCTTCATTGTAAATGGTATCAAATGCCAGCGACGATTTGCCACTGCCGCTTACGCCGGTAAACACCACCAGTTTGTTTTTGGGTATGCTGATGTCAATGTTTTTGAGATTGTGTTCTCTTGCTCCAAAAACTTCAATAAATTCATCGGGGGTTGGTTCTTCTGCAGAAGCCGTTTTTTCTTTCGCCATTTGTACTTACTTGCTGTAAAGATACTAACAAAACCGGGGCTGTTTGGTTGGGTAAATTTTTGTTCACTAATTTGCAGGCTTAATTTTTTATCATGCTTTTTAATTTGTTTGGCAAAAAAGAATCAGCAGGTTCGGGCAGTTTGTTTACAGATAAAGTTTTTGCAGGAGCGAATGCAAAACTAAACGCCATGCTGCAACTGGCCATAGAAAAACCAGACACAATATTCATTGCATGGTTTGCTGATACTGCAAAAAAATGCCGGGAATTTTTTCAGCAGCATGGTATAAATGAAAGCCGGGTAAAAGAAGCAAAGTTTATTCATGGTTCGGATGTAATGCAGCACACACCGGTATTTACAGAGCATCATCCACTGGCAGAAAAAGAAGAAGGGCTGGTGAAGTCCTGGGATAAAAAACCATTTCTTGTTTTTAGTTCGCTGGACGAAGCCTTGTTTAAACATTTTGGCAGCGACAAAGTAATACCCATGATGAAAATGCTGGGCATGAAAGAAGACGAGGCCATTGAACATTCGATGGTGACTAAATCAATTGTTAATGCACAGCATAAAATTGCATCAAAAGTAATTGTTGAACAAAGTGCCGGCTCACAGGAAGAATGGCTGGAAAAAAATCTACAATAAAAATCCCGGTTTTTGATTCCGGGATTATTTGAACAACTTTAATTTTTTTATTTATTTCCCCAAACTCCTACCCTCGCTTTTCCTTTTCTGAAGCCGATGGTTTCATATAAAAATTCTATTTTTTTAATCTGTCGCAGCCCGCCGGGAAAATCAATCACCCTGCTTTCTTCACCCTGCCTGAATTTATTTTTTAAAGCCACATTCATCTTTTCCCCATTTTCAAAATACACATCCAAGTCAATAATGTGGAGTGGTGCGCCGGTAACTTTAATTTTCATCTGCCTGAAAGCATCGTTGCCGGTAACCCAAAGCACATCCCTGTCGGTGCCATAGGCCGCAATTTTATCGCCGATAAATTTCCAGCCCTGGGGAGTATTTTTTGCTGGCATTGAAAAACTGAGCAATGTTGCAATCGCAAACAGTGCCGAAAATGTTTTGATGTAACGCATAAAAAGTAGTTTAAATTTTGAAGTGAGCTTGTTTGACTTTTTAAATCCTCCGGGGTTAAAAGTAAAACTATTTTTTCGCCATTTTATACCCCCTGGGGTAATTTTCTTTTTCAAACTTCAGTAAAACATAAATTTCTTTTATTCCGAAATCCTTTGTAGTATTGATTTTACCGGGATTATAAAAATATTGTTTTAAATTTTATTTGGAATTGTAAGATTCCTGCCTTTATCTTTGTTCCAGTTCTTTACATCACTTATCAAGAAAGGCAGAGGGTAATGGCCCGATGAAGCCTTGACAACCTATCCCGATTTTATATCGGGAAAAGGTGCCAATTCCACCCCGATAATTATCGGGAACAGATAAGTCAGATCCAGGCTTCAAAATATCTTCTAAAAATATTAAAAGCTCATCT
>JANNAM010000244.1:0-17843 GCA_031384415.1 Bacteroidota bacterium | reverse complement strand
ATTGACAGGTAAAATGCCAAAGCCCCATCCTATCCTTCCCCGGTGGGGAAGGGAAATGGAGAAGATAGAATTGTAGATTGGTGTATGATGTTTTTAGCTCCGTAGGAGCGATAGATTGGTAGAAAAATTTGTAAAATGTTTAGGAGCCCCGTAGGGGCGGTAGGTTTATTGCAAAACATGATTAAAGTTGAATAAAGAAATATCGTACAAGAGTGCGACGCCAATGAAGTTGAATAGAGAAATATTGCTGGCAACAAAAAAATAAAAATTAATTTTTCCCCTTTCCCGAAATAATCGGGACAAGTTGGGGATAGGGTATGTGGAGCATTTCAAACATAGCAAACAATATTCACCATTGGCTGAATGAAACATTCAATGCCACGCTTGCTACCATTATAGAAATGGTGATTGCCGGAGTTGCGGTAATTGGTTTGTTTGCCGGACTTGGTTTGGTGCTGGTTATTATGGAAAGAAAAGTTTCGGCATGGATGCAGATAAGGCTTGGGCCAAACAGGGTTGGGCCAAAAGGAATGCTCCAGTCGCTGGCAGATACTTTAAAGCTGCTGGTGAAAGAAGGACTGACACCGAACGGCGCTGATAAATTTTTATTTAACCTTGCTCCTTTTATTGCCATGATTGTTGCCATGCTGCTGATGGCACCCATTGCATTTGCAAAAGATTTTCAGTTTTGGGATATGAATATTGGTGTGTTGTATGTGTCGGCAATTTCTTCACTGATGGTCATCAGTATTTTAATGGCGGGTTGGGCAAGCAATAATAAATATTCGTTGATGGGGGCAATGAGAAGCGGTGCTCAGATTGTGAGTTACGAATTATCTGCCGGGCTTTCTGTGCTGGCAATTGTTGTTTTAACAGGCAGCTTAAGTGTTTCTGATATTATTTATGCGCAGGCCGATGGCTGGTGGATTTTTAAAGGCCATATTCCGGTAGTGATTGCATTTGTTGTTTTTATAATTGCAGTAACTGCTGAAACAAACAGGGCACCATTTGATTTGGCCGAAGCAGAATCGGAACTGACTGCTGGTTTTCATACAGAATATTCGGGGATGAAGTTTGCCTTGTTTTTTTTGGCTGAATATGTAAATGTGTTTATTGTGTGTGCCATTGGCGCTACATTATTTTTAGGCGGATGGATGCCTTTTCATATTGGCAACTGGACAGGCTTTAATCATGTGATGGATTATATTCCATCAAGCATCTGGTTTTTTGGAAAAACATTTTTCCTGATTTTTGTAATCATGTGGTTCAGGTGGACGTTTCCAAGATTGCGGATTGACCAGTTACTGAATTTGGAGTGGAAATATTTATTACCCATCAGCATGTTTAATTTATTGCTGGTGACAGCGATGGCGATATTGGGGTGGCATTTTTAGACAGCAAAGCCCCTTCCTATCCTTCCCCCCGGGGGGAAGGGATGTGCAAGAGAAGAAAGCGAAGATTGGTATAATGTGTGAAAAGATGAAAATGGAAATATTGTTGATGTGGAAGTTAATTAGTTCATTATTAAAATAAAGTTCCGCTCCTTCTCTACAGGAGAAGGAGTTGGAGGATGAGGGTATGTTTATTGTTAACTACATAAAAGAAGTTTTTAGCGCTGTAAAATCGCTGGCAAAAGGTATGCGGCGAACGGGCTATTATTTTACGCACCACAAAGAAATTATTACACAACAATATCCCGATAATAAAGCAACGCTAAATTTACCGGAGAGGTTTAAGGGCGAAGTGGTGATGCCGCATGATGAAAAAAACGAACACCGCTGCACTGGTTGCCAGGCTTGTGAGCTGGCCTGCCCCAATGGTACCATCAAAGTAATTTTTAAAAATGAAATAACTCCGGAAGGGAAAAAGAAAAAAGCAATTGATAAGCTGGTGTATCATCTTGAACTGTGTACTATGTGTAACCTTTGTGTGATTGCATGCCCTTCGGATGCCATTGTGATGGCACAAACTTTTGAGCACAGTGTTTTTGACAGAAATAAGCTGACAAAAATTTTAAATAACCCGGGTTCTAAAATAATGGACGGGGTAGAGTAGAAAAATAAAAAATTTTAAAATAAAAATTCTAAAAAAGGCAGGATATAGATTTAAAATATTGACATAAATAAAATGAGCGGAGCAACAATTATATTTTTTTTACTTGCAGCATTCACTTTAGTAAGTGCTGTGCTGGCTGTAACTACGTCGCAAATTTTTCGTGCCGCTATTTATTTATTGTTTTCCTTAATAGGAATTGCAGGTATTTATTTCTGGCTCGATTACCAGTTTATTGCTGCTGTGCAAATTGTGGTGTATGTAGGAGGAATTGTTGTACTCATCATCTTCTCCATTTTTTTAACACAGCAGGCAGGAGAAAAACTACCCAAACAAAAATTAGGCAGAAAAATATTTGCGGCACTGGCTGCATTTTGTGGTTTTGCTTTGGTAATGCTGCAGGTTTTTCAACATAAGTTTACAGGCGCTGCTGAAGAACCAATGCTTCCAACAGTTTCAAATATTGGCACCCAGATGATGGGGATAGATAATAATGGCTATGCTTTACCATTTGAACTGGTAAGTATATTATTACTGGCTGCATTGATAGGGTGTATTGTTATTGCCATGCGTACAAAACCTGAAACAACATGATGCAACCCGGACTATATCATATGCTGTTTATCAGCGCCGCCTTGTTCTTCATTGGTGTGTTTGGTTTTTTTACCAGGCGTAATCTTATCACAATGCTGATGAGTATTGAACTGATATTAAATAGTGTGAACCTGAATTTTATTGCATTCAATAAATATTTGTGGCCAGATAAATTAGACGGAGTTTTCTTCACCTTATTTATTATTGCCATTGCGGCGGCAGAAGCTGCAGTTGCCATTGCTATTATTATAAATTTATACCGGAGCCATCATTCTATAGATGTGGAAGATGCAAGTGAAATGAAAAATTAACCCCTATCCCCTAAAGGGGGACAAGCAGTAGATAATGTTTTATGATTAAAGAGTTTTTTTTACAAGCTGAGTTTCTTCAAGTCCTTCCCTTCGGGAAGGATTTAGGATGGGCTGTAGCGCTGATACCACTGCTGCCACTGGCAGGTTTTGTTATGCTCGGTTTGTTTGGCAGAAAATATTTTAAAGAAACTTCCGGCATTATCGCAACAGCTTTGTTGCTGGCAGCAACAATTTTATCGCTGTATGTGGCGTATGAATATTTTTCTAAAAGTTATGCAGGAGTTTATCCCCGGACTGTTGCATTCAGTTATACCTGGCTAAGATTTACTGAAAACTTATCTATTGATATGGGCGCAATGATTGATCCCATATCTGTTATGATGATGGTGGTGGTAAGTTTCGTTTCGCTGATGGTGCATATTTACAGCCTGGCTTATTTAAAAGGCGAAGAACGTTTCCCAACATACTACGCTTATCTTTCTTTATTTACTTTTTCCATGCTGGGGCTTGTAATGTCATCCAACCTTTTCCAGATTTATATTTTTTGGGAACTGGTAGGTGTTTCTTCTTTTTTGTTAATTGGTTTTTATTATAACAAACCATCGGCAGTTGCTGCCTGCAAAAAAGCTTTTATAGTTACAAGGTTTGCCGACCTCGGTTTTTTAATCGGGATACTCATTCTTTCTTTTACTGCGGGCACACTCGATTTTAATAAACTCATTGCCACACTTACTTCGCCTGAATCTTCCGAAATGAAAACTGCAGTCGCATCTTCTTTTCTTGGTGCTTCTGCATTAACATGGGGCATGGCGCTGATATTTATAGGCGGCGCAGGTAAAAGTGCAATGCTGCCTTTACACATCTGGCTGCCCGATGCAATGGAAGGCCCTACACCGGTTTCGGCATTGATACATGCTGCAACAATGGTGGTGGCTGGTGTATTTTTAGTGGCAAGATTGTTTCCTGTTTTTTCAATCGCAACTTCCGGCGTTTTAGCAATTATTGGTTGGGTAGGGGCAGTGTCTGCAATTTTTGCCGCTGTTATTGCTTGCACACAAACAGATATTAAAAGAGTGCTGGCGTATTCAACCATGTCGCAAATTGGTTTTATGATGTTTGCTTTGGGCGTTTCAAAATATGGCGGAGAAGAAGGATTGGGTTACACAGCTTCTATGTTTCATCTCTTCACTCATGCCATGTTTAAAGCATTGTTGTTTTTAGGTGCCGGTGCTGTAATACATTATGTGCATAGCAACGAAATGAAAGACATGGGTGGCCTCAGAAAACATTTGCCCATTACGCACTTTACTTTTTTAATTGCCTGCCTTGCTATTGCAGGCGTTCCGCCTTTTGCAGGTTTTTTTAGTAAAGAAGAAATTTTACTGGCTGCCTACAATAACAATCCATCTATTTACTGGATTGCATTAATAACTTCAGGTCTCACTGCTTTTTATATGTTCCGTTTATACTTTTCTATTTTCTGGAGCAAGGAACATGTGCAGCAAGCAGAGCATAAAAGCGAAGGTGGATTTGCCATGATGATGCCCTTGGTTTTATTAGCAGTTGGCGCTGCGGCTGCAGGTTTTATTCCCTTCGGAAATTTTGTAAGCTCAGACGGAACAAAATTAGAAAGTCATTTTCACTGGCAGTTTTCCATTGCGCCGGTTGCAATTGGCTTAACAGGAATTATGCTGGCTTACTGGCTGTATAAAAAACAAAATGAAAGACCGGCTAAAATGGCTGCATCGCTGGGCGGCATATATAAAACAGTGTATCATAAATTTTATATTGATGAGATGTATCTTTTCATTACTAAAAAAATAATTTTCAATTTAATTGGAAGGCCTGCGGCATGGTTTGACAAAAATGTGGTGGATGGATTGGTGAATGCAACGGGCAATACAACACAGGCAATTGCTGAAAAGATAAAAGGAATGCAATCGGGTAAAGTGCAGCAGTATGCAGCTTACTTTTTTGCAGGGGTGCTGGGGCTGGTTTTGTTGTTCATTTATATCTGGAAGTAACATTGCTGAATAGAAAAATAAAAGTACAAGAGTGATTATTGTTTCTTTTTACAAAAAAGAAATAATAACTAAGTATCCTTGCCAATGAAGCTAAATAGAAATACTGAAGCTTGGCCAACAAAAAAATAAAATGAATCTTTTATTACTCATATTAATTCCATTAGCAACTGCTCTTGCGGTATTGCTTTGCCGCAACCGGCAGCAGGTAAGATGGGTTTCTTTTGCCGGCGCAGCCGTTCAGTTGGGGCTTGGTCTTGCTTTACTTTTTCTTTTTCGCAAAGAAACACTGGCGGGCAATACAGCACAAATGCTTTTTCAGCAAACCTACAATTGGTTTCCTTCATGGGGCATCAGTTTTCATTTGGGAGTTGATGGCATTGCTGTTGCCATGATATTGCTTACAGCTTTTGTAGTAATTGCCGGCGTGCTGGTTTCATGGAAGGTGGAGAAAATGACGAAGGAATTTTATTTCCTGCTCATTTTATTAAGCCTTGGTGCTTATGGATTTTTTATATCGCTTGATTTATTCATTCTTTTTTTCTTTTTAGAAATTGCGGTGATACCAAAATATTTATTGATTGGCATTTGGGGAAGCGGTAAAAAAGAATATGCTGCCAATAAACTGGCGCTGATGTTAATGGGCGGCTCGGCATTGGTATTGGTTGGTATGCTGGGTGTTTATTTTTCCATCCAGGACCGCACTTTTGATTTACTCCGTTTATCAGAGATGAAAATTCCTGCGGTAACACAAATGATTTGTTTCCCGCTGTTGTTTGTTGGCTTTGGTGTATTCACTGCATTGTTTCCCTTTCACACCTGGGTGCCCGATGGCCATTCATCTGCACCAACTGCAGGGTCAATGTTCCTTGCAGGCATTTCGATGAAGCTGGGCGGCTTTGGTTGCTTACGGGTTGCAACTTTATTGATGCCCGATGCAGCAAAAGAATATGCACCTTATATAATTGTACTTGCATCCATTGCTATTTTATATGGCGCCTTCGCCACCATGATGCAGAAGGATTTAAAATACATCAATGCTTATTCCTCCATCAGCCACTGCGGTTTTGTTTTGTTGGGTATTGGCATGCTTACCAAAGTTGCCATTACCGGTGCGGTGATGCAAATGGTTAGTCATGGATTGATGACGGCACTTTTCTTTGCAGTGATTGGAATGATTTACGAACGTACACATACAAGGCAAGTGAATGAAATGGGTGGGCTTATGAAAGCAATGCCTTTTATAACTACTGTTTTATTTATTGTAGGATTGTGTTCTTTGGGTTTGCCGGGCCTCAGCGGTTTTGTTGCAGAGATGACGGTGTTTATGGGTAGCTGGCAAAACCCAGGAATGTTTTACAGGATTGCAACAATTGTTGCATGTATGTCAATAGTGGTAACTGCCGTTTATATTTTAAGGGCTGTTGGGCAAACAGCCATGGGGCCAATAAAAGATGAGTTTAAAAATTTAACCGACGCCACCTGGAACGAAAAATTAGCAGCCGGTATTTTACTGGCTGGTATTCTGGCAATAGGTTTAGCGCCGTTTTGGTTAAATGATTTGATAGCACCCGGTGCAGAAGTAATAACAAATAAACTGACAGGCAAATAAATGGACACTGATTTTTTTATATTGATGAAACAGGAACTGCTGGTAACATTTATCATCTTCCTGCTGCTGTTTATTAAAATAGGCAGGGGATTAAAGAATGAAACTTTGCTGCCGCTGATACAGTTGTTGTTGCTGCTGAATTTTATTGCTGGATTTTTCTTTAACAAGGAAGGAAGTTTGTTTGGCACCACTTACACTACCACTGCACTAATGGCTTTTCAAAAAAATATTCTTAGTCTTGGCACTTATCTTATTTCTTTATTATGTGCCGGATGGCTAAGGAAGTCGGCGCATTTGCCGGAATTTTTTATGCTCATGCTTTCGGCATTGCTGGGCATGTTCTTTATGATTTCTTCCGGCAACCTGCTGATGTTCTTTTTATCGCTGGAGCTTTCCACCATTCCCATTGCAGCACTTGCCAATTTTGATTTAGATAAAAAACGTTCCTCCGAAGCTGCCATGAAAATGATTTTGTCTTCGGCTTTTTCTTCGGGTATTTTATTGTTTGGTATTTCACTGGTTTATGGAGCAACGGGCACCATCAGTTTTGCAGAATTGCCGGCAGTGTTAAACGGCACTCACCTGCAGGTGATGGCATTTATCTTTTTATTTGCCGCCTTTGCATTCAAGCTTTCCATTGTTCCGTTTCATTTATATACCGCAGATGTGTATGAAGGTTCGCCCATTGCGGTCACTTCTTTTCTTTCGGTGGTTTCCAAAGGAGCAATTGCATTTGTTTTTATTGCAGCCTTGTACAAAGTGTTTCAACCCATGCATGCAATTTGGTACAATATGATTGTGCTGTTGTCGGTTGTTACAATGATTACTGGAAATTTATTTGCATTGCGCCAGCAAAATATAAAGCGCTTCCTTGCTTTTTCTTCCATAGCCCAGGTAGGATTTATTTTGGTTGGCATCAGCAGCAATTCCATACAGGGCCAAAGTGCTGTGGTGTTTTTTATTCTTGTGTATGTATTCAGTAACCTTGCTGCATTTGCTGTGGCAGAATTAATTTCATCACAAACTGGAAAAGAATCTATAAATGATTATAAGGGACTTTACAAAACCAATCCATTTCTTAGCTGGATACTGGCGCTTGCGTTATTTTCGCTGGCCGGCATTCCGCCAACGGCTGGCTTTTTTGGAAAGCTTTTTTTAATAACTGCAGGTGCTTCCAAAGCTGCTTACTGGTTTATCATCGTTGCAGCTTTAAACATGATGGTATCGCTTTATTATTATTTAAAAGTAGTAAGGGCAATGTTTATGGATAAGAATGAAAACCCGGTTGAAAAAATAAAAATAGATACAACTGTAAAACTTGCATTAATTATTTGCGGAGCAGGCATAGTGTTGCTGGGTTTGTTGAGCTGGGTGTATGATTATATAAGTAAACTGGTTTAAATAAACCGCAGAGGCGGGGAGGCGCTGAGGAAAATATTTTTTAAAACTTTGCGCCTTGGCGCCTCTGCGGTAAAATAAAAAAATGGCACTAAATAAAAATCATGAGTTTGAAGAACTGGCCACAGGCCCCGGTGGGGATGGTGTTAAATGCGGCATCGTGGAAAGGAATGTAAAACCTGAACGGGTTAATTTCCTGAAAACATTGCTTGAGTTTAATGGATACAAAGTTATTGCTGTACCAACACCACCGCCAAAAGTTGCAGCCCCGCCAGCACCAAAAGAAGGCGAAGAAGCTGTGCCATTACCAGCCCCGCCAGCAGCACCTGAAACTTTTACGGTGGGTGTTACTGATTACACTTTCAATTCCATCAATGCAATTTTTGGCCGCATGCTTAAAACAAGTGATGGAAAAATTGTTACATTGGCTTACTGGGAACAGGAAGAAGCAGTAAGCAATGACGAGGTTCCTTATTATGAAAAATAAAATACTTTCAAATGGGAGTAAAAAATTTATTTGATACAACTACAAAACGTGAAATTATCGAAAGGGTAAATAAACTTACGCCAGAAAGTCCGGCATTATGGGGTAAAATGAACGTAGCACAAATGCTGCGGCATTGCCAAATGCCGATGGGTGTTGCATTGGGTAATCATAAAATAAAAGGCAGCTTTGTTTTAAGATTAATTGGCCCCTTGTTTAAAAAAATTTTATACAACGATAAGCCGTTTAAACACAATCTTAGTACCGATCCTTCTTTTAAAATTGTGGACGAAAAAGAATTTTATACAGAGAAGGGAAAGTTATTGGATATGATAAACCGCTACACAGAAGCCAATATGATTGACGAACCACATCCGATTTTTGGCAGGCTAACCAAAGAGCAATGGAGTAAAGGCACATGGAAACATTTAGACCATCACCTGCAGCAGTTTGGAGTGTAGTTTTATTTTTCTCTTGCAAACAACACATAAACGGGTTCGGCATATCCCTTAACAGTAAACAGCCATTTTTTATCACTGGCTTTTACTGTTCTGTATTCTCCCCGGCGGGTGTACACAGCAATGGTGCCGCCACCGCCGGCGGATAAACCAAAGAAGGGCGGCGGATAAACTTTTATCATGGCAATATCTGCCGTGTTCATCCCCAGCATCTGCTCAATATCAACAGCAATTTCATCAATGTAAAATGCTTTCATTTCATTGCCACGCCACACTATGGTCATTTCGGCGGGATTATCTGCCGACATCCGGAGGCCCGGAATTTGTGATTGTAAAAAAGAAAGGCAGTCTGGGTAGGAAAGAATATCGCCGTTGTCTATGCAGTCAATCACTCTTTCAGATGAACTTTTGAATAAGCCCGAACTGTAAGCCTCATTAAATTTTTGGATACTGCTTTTTTTAACGCCGGTAACTTTTATTTCATTCAGCATTTTATATTTATCGTCTGCCGTTGTTCCTTTTTCGGTGCTGTCATTTAAAATATTTTCGTTGCCGGGCAGATAGTTTTTATGTTCATCAGCCCGTTTAACTGTATCGCTAAAAATGAAGTTTGTAAAGTCTGCAACAGCCGGTGTTGTGGTAAGTACAATATCGGGATGGTCTTTCCATTTATTTTGTTTTACATAGTTAAAAATAAGGCTGGCTTTGTTTTCAAAAACCAGCGGCGGCAGCGTAAAGCGGTTGCCATCCTGCAAGGCAAGCTCTTTGTTAAAAACCTTTTCGTTATCGGTAATAAGAATTGCTTTTACGGCTGTTTGTTTTTTCAGGTTATTTATAATGCCTGATATTTTGAAAATACCCGGCGAAAAATATGCCTGCAGCAATAAATTTTTCCGGATGCCTGGTGGAAAAATAAAGCAATACAATGAAGTGGAATCTATCACCGGCAGAAAAAAAGTGTCTTTTGCCCTGCTGTTTTCAAGCGATGCGGTAAACATGAGGCTGCTTGGTTTTGTGTAAGCATTGATGGAAACTGTAAGCCACAATGAATCGCCGGTTGTGTTTTTATACAGTTTAATTTTTACAGGAAGACTGTCTGTTTGAGAAAAACATAAAACCTGTGCTATTAATAAAACTATAAGAAGGAAATACTTTCTTTTAAACATCTGTTGGCTTTGGCCGCAAAGGTTAAAAGAAACGGCGGGTTATGCTATTTTAATTTTGGGGTTAACAGGTAACTTAATTCAACTGTAGTTTTAAAAAACAAATGAATAAGCTTTTCCTCCGCTTTGCTGCGCCTGTTCAAATTTTTCAATTTCCTGCTGCAGGTATTTTGCATACTGTGCAAACATAAATTCCCGGAAGACAGCGATGTCTTCTTGTTTTCTTGTTTGCTGCAATGCTTCAAAATAGGCGGCTTTGTCTTCTTTAAAAACGATACTGAGTGGTAAATTAAAAAGCAGCTGCAGGTAATTCATCAGCAGGCGGCTTGTTCTTCCATTACCGTCGTAAAAAGGGTGAATGGTTACCAGATCAAAATGAGCATCAAAACAAATATGGAGTTTTTCGGCAACCGAAGCGGCTGAATTTATTTTATCATTAATGCCATTACAAAGTTTGGTAACAAGCCCTTCCACTTTTTCGTAACCAACAAAATATGTACTTCCTGCACTTACATTGCCTTTTCTAAAAACCCCTTTGCTTCCATCCAGTTCTCCAAAAACAGTCTGGTAGATGCTTCCGGTTTGTTTCATTACTGCGGCATTTACCACTTGTATAAATCCGGGAGTAATATTTTTTTTCTCTTTCGCCTTTTGTGTAATAAACAATAAAGCGTTGTAATGATCCTGCACCATCAGGCTGTGCAGCAGTGGTTTGCCAGCCGGTGTAATACCTTCATCCAACAATAACCTTGTTTCTGTTTCGGTAAGTGTACTGCCTTCAATGGTTGTGGAGTGATGGGTAATGGAATAGCCGTTAAACTTATCAAAGTCAATAATGGCTGATAAATTTAGTGATTGAAATTTTTCAATTAATGATATGGTGTTTTGTTGGTTCATATTTAAACCAGTTAACTGATTTTTTCCATTACCAACCTCTTCACCTCCTTCAATGCAATTCTTTCCTGTTGCATCGTATCCCTGTAGCGAATGGTAACCATATTGTCTTCTTTTGTCTGGTGATCTATCGTTACACAAAATGGTGTGCCAATGGCATCCATGCGGCGGTAGCGTTTGCCTATTGCATCTTTCTCTTCATAAAAACAATGAAAGCTTTGTTTGCATTCATTCATCAGTTCCCTTGCAATTTCGGGCAGTCCGTCTTTTTTTACCAATGGCAAAATGGCCAGCTTTGTAGGCGCCAGCTTTGCAGGAATACGCAGCACCACACGGCTGTCTTCGCTGCCATCTTCTTTCTGCCATTTTTCTTCGGCGTAAGCAAGGCTTATGATGGTTAAAAACAAACGGTCTAAACCAACAGAAGTTTCCACCACATAAGGAATGTAATTGCCATAAGGTTTTCCCTCCCCATTTAAATCATTATCGAAGTACTGCAGTTTCTTTTTGCTGTATTCCTGGTGCTGCTTCAAATCAAAATCTGTTCTTGAGTGAATACCTTCCAGTTCTTTCCAGCCAAAAGGAAATTCAAATTCAATATCAAGGGCAGCATCGGCATAATGGGCCAGCTTCACATGGTCGTGGTAACGCAATTTTTCCGAAGGTATGCCAATGCTTTCGTGCCATTTCTTTCTTGTTTCTTTCCAGTAATTGTACCATTCCATTTGAGTGCCTGGGCGGATGAAGAACTGCATTTCCATTTGCTCAAACTCTCTCATGCGGAAAATAAACTGCCTTGCTACAATTTCATTGCGGAATGCTTTGCCGGTTTGTGCAATGCCAAAAGGAATTTTCATCCTGCCGGTTTTTTGCACATTTAAAAAATTTACAAAAATGCCCTGTGCAGTTTCGGGCCTTAAATAAATGGTATCACTCTCTTCGGCCACGCTGCCAATTTGTGTGCTGAACATCAGGTTGAATTCTCTTACATCTGTCCAGTTGCAGGTTTTGCTGATGGCGCATTTTATTTTGTTGTCTTCAATCAGGTTTTTTAATCCTGCAAAATCATTGCTTGCTAACAAAGCATCCATGGCAGCTAACAAAGTTTCTGCTTCTCCCTTGCGACTTGCGGCTTGAAGCTCTTCAGCATATCCTTCAATCAAATGATCAACCCGGTATCTTTTATTGCTGTCTTTATTATCAATCATGGGGTCGCTGAAATTATCAACATGACCGCTGGCTTTCCAAATTGCTGGATGCATAAAGATGGCGGCATCAATGCCCACAATATTGTCGTGCAGTTGCGTCATACTTTTCCACCACTCGTCACGAATGTTCTTTTTTAACTGGGCACCGTTTTGGCCATAGTCATACACAGCCGCAAGGCCGTCGTAAATTTCGGAGGACTGAAAAATGTAACCGTATTCTTTACAATGCGAAATAAGTTCCTGAAAATTGTTTGCTACGTTTGCCATAATGCGGCAAAGATAATAGAACCAGTTTTACAAGATTCGATAACAATATAAAATTATCAGGCAGGCGGCACATCAGGCGTTTTAATCACCACTTTTTCTTCTGGCTGCTGCTGAATGGATTGTACAGATTCTACTTCTATTTCCTGCACCCACACTGCATAATTATTGGGATAAATACGGGAACCGGTGTGCACTGCATATACATGCGTAAAAACAGCGCCAAAATATAAAATCATTGCTGAGTAATACACCCATAACAGCATTACAATAACAGAGCCTGCGGTTCCATAAGTGGTAGAAAGCTGGCTATGGCCCAAATAATATCCAATTAAAAATTTGCCCACCATAAAAAGTGCAGCGGTGGTAAAAGCCCCGGCTCTTACATGTTTCCATTTTATCCGGGCATCGGGCAGCACTTTAAATATCATGGCAAATAACAGTGCTGTAATTCCAAATGTGATGACAAGATTAACGATGTACACCATTATCACCGTCAGTTCGGGAAACATTTGTGTAAGGCGGTTGATAAGTGTATCCATCAGCCCGTTAATTAACAACGACACCAGTAGTAAAAATCCGAGACTTACAACAATAGAAAAAGAAAGCAGCCGGTTAATAAGCATTTTTAAAAACCCCTTTCCTTTACGGGGTTTGGCTTTTAATTTCCAGATATGGTTGATGGAATCCTGTATTTCGCTAAAAACACTTGTGGCCCCAATGAGTAAAGTTGTAATGCCCACTATAGCTGCAAATTTGCTGCTTTGCGATAAAGCTGCACCACGGATAGTTTGCTGAATCTGCAAAGCAGCATCGGCTCCCACAAAACCCGATATCTGGTGATACAATGTTCCTTCGATGGCAGCCCGGCCATAAAAAATATCGCTTACAGAAATAACAATGATGAGCATGGCGGGCAGCGAAAAAATGGTATAGAAGGCCAGGGCAGCACTTAGTTTAAAAACTTTATTGTCTATAAAATCAATAAAGGATTGCCTGATGATTGCCCATGTATCTTTTACTGAAAATTTCATTTCATCCTTTTAGTTTGTCATTCTGCTGATGCCTTAACCCATCTCTTAAAGTTTTCTTTTCAAAATTCTTTTGCAATGCACTCGTTAAATCTACGCCGGTTTGATTGGCCAGGCAAATCAAAACCCATAAAACATCTGCCAGTTCATCAGATAATTCCGTGCCATTATCACTTTTTTTAAATGATTGTTCGCCATATTTTCTTACCATCAGCCTTGATAACTCACCTACTTCTTCCATTAAAATTCCCAGGTTGGTTAATTCAGAAAAATATTTTACTCCAACAGTTTTTATCCATTGGTCAACTTGTAGTTGTGCTTCCTCAATTGTCATAATTTTTTTATTACACTGATTAAAACGAATTACACGAATTATAAAACAATTCTTTTCCAGGTTAAAGATCTTTCTCCAAAATTTATTTCCAAGGCCAGTTTCATACCCCAAACTGCAAGGTAACTAAGCGCCTGAGCCATGTGGCTTTCTATAATCGCCGATGCTGATTTTGTTTCCAGAATGATTGAACCAAAAACCACATAATCAGCTACATAAGGGTTGCGAAGGATTTTGTCTTTATATTTTACTATAAATTTCTTTTCCCTTTCGTAAGGTAAAACATCATCAATAAAATCAATTTCCATGGCATCTTTATAACTTATCTCTTTTAAACCCATTCCAAGTGTTTGGTGAATTTTCATACAAATGCCTATGATTCTGAAAGACTCTTCTTTGTAAATTAAATCTGTCATAAAATTGCATAAATTTAATTAGTGTAATTCGTTTTAATCAGTGTAATAGTATCATTACTCTTTGTTCTTAGTATCAATCCAAATCGTCACCGGTCCGTCATTCACTAAAGATACCTTCATATCTGCACCAAACTCTCCTGTAAAAATTGGCTTACCCAAATCAATTTCCAACTGTGCAATCATTTTTTCATACACTGGTATGGCAACAATGGATTTACTTGCTTTAATATAACTGGGTCGGTTTCCCTTTTTTGTAGCGGCATGCAGGGTAAACTGGCTGATGAGTAAAATATCTCCGCCTGTTTCTTTTAGTGAAACATTGGGTATTTTATTTTCGTCGTCGAAAATGCGGAGGTTTACTATTTTGTTGCTCAGCCATTCAATGTCATCGCTGTTGTCTGCATCTTCAATACCAAGCAGCACCAGCAGGCCGCTTTTAATTTCAGATTTAATAGTACCATCAATTACAACACTTGCAGTTGAAACTCTTTGTATAACGGCCCTCATGGTACAAATATAAATTCAAATAGAAAGAAAAAACCCTGTGATGAAACAGGGCCTTATGTTATTTTGATTTGTTTGCCAGCAGTAGCGCAATGGCGCCCAGTGGAAGCGGCATCCACCAAAAATCTTTCAGCTCCGATAAATTGGGATTGTTCTTTCCCATAAAGTACATAGTAATGGATGCAACAATGCAAAGCACACCCAAAATTCCGAAAATCTTTTTTTTGTTCATAGCTGTTGTTTTCATAAATCTACACAATCGGGTTTTGATATGCAACTGCATTTTAAAAAAATTGAAATTACCAGGCACCCTGTTATCCTTTTTTTGCCAGATTTCCATCAGGGATACAAAAAAATTCTATCCACAAAAAGTGCAAAACCCCTCAAATGCAATACCCGTTTGCCTATAGTAATTTATCCACCGTTTTTTTCCACAGGTGTTGATATTTATAAGTTTGATTACTCACTTACAACAAATATTTTCGTTGCCTTCATTCGATAACGATTTATTAACCCAGACTCAACCTTACTTAAAAATGGCGAATACTAAAAAGCAAACTGCTAAAGGGCTTCAATTCTCCCGGCAGTTCACCAAAGACGGCATCAGCCCTTATGATATGTTTGAATACGATTACCGAACATCGGTAATAAAGAACCCTTCAGGCGAAGTAGTGTTTCAAATGGACAATGTGGAAGTACCAAAACAGTGGAGCCAGATTGCAACTGATATCATTGCACAAAAATATTTTAGAAAAGCAGGCGTGCCGCAACCCGATGGCACAACAGGAAGAGAAACAACTGTGAAGCAGGTTGCTCACCGCATGGCGCATTGCTGGAAAGTGTGGGGCGAACGCTATGATTATTTTGCAACACCCAACGATGCAGAAATATTTTATGATGAACTGGTGTATTCTATTTTAAACCAGGCATGCGTTCCCAACAGTCCGCAATGGTTTAACACGGGCTTGTATGAAGTATATGGCATTAAAGGAAAACCACAGGGACATTATTTTGTGGATGCAAATGACGGTCAGTTAAAAAAATCAACATCGGCTTACGAACGTCCCCAGCCTCATGCCTGTTTTATTTTAAGTGTAGAAGATGATTTGGTGAATGAAGGCGGCATCATGGATTTGTGGGTAAGAGAAGCAAGGATATTTAAATATGGCAGCGGAGTGGGAACAAACTTCAGCAGCATCAGAGGAGAAGGAGAAAAATTAAGCGGTGGTGGCACATCATCGGGCTTAATGAGTTTCTTAAAAATTGGCGACAGGGCAGCAGGCGCTATTAAAAGCGGTGGCACAACAAGAAGAGCAGCTAAAATGGTTTGCCTCGATTTAGACCATCCTGAAATTGTAGAATTTGTAAACTGGAAAACAAAGGAAGAAGATAAAGTGGCTGCATTGATTGCTGCCGGATATTCCAACGATTATGAAGGCGAAGCTTACCGCACTGTAAGCGGACAAAACAGCAACAACTCTGTTCGTATTCCCAATTCTTTCTTTAATGTTCTGGATGCAGATGGTGAGTGGGAACTGAAAGGAAGAAGTGACGGAAGAACGATGCGTAAAATTGGTGCAAGAGATTTGTGGAACCAGATTAGTTATGCAGCATGGCGTTGTGCTGACCCCGGAACACAATACGATACCACCATCAACGAATGGCACACATGCCCCGAAGGCGGCCCGATAAGAGCAAGCAATCCATGCAGCGAATATATGTTCCTCGATAACACAGCTTGTAATTTAGCCAGTGTAAACCTTCGCCGCTTTTTTAATGAAGATGATAATACGATTGATATAGCTGGCTTTGAACATACCTGCCGCCTCTGGACTGTGGTGCTGGAAATATCTGTACTGATGGCTCAGTTTCCAAGTAAAGAAGTTGCACAGCTTTCTTATGATTACAGAACACTGGGATTGGGTTATGCAAACCTTGGTTCTTTATTAATGGTAAGCGGCATTGCTTACGACAGCGAAGAAGCCAGGGGAATTGCTGGCGCTGTTACTGCAATCATGACCGGCGTTGCTTATACAACATCGGCAGAGATGGCAAGCATGTTGGGCGCTTTTGATAAGTACGAAGAAAATAAAGAACACATGTTACGTGTAATGCGTAACCACCGTACCGCTGCTTATGATGCACAGGATGCGTATGATGGCATAGAAATAAAACCACAGGGCATCAATGCAAAATATTGCCCCGATTATTTATTGAAAGCTGCCACCAAGGCATGGGATGATGCAGTGCAGATGGGAGAAAAATATGGCTACCGCAATGCACAAACAACGGTGATTGCGCCAACAGGAACCATCGGCCTGGTGATGGATTGCGATACTACCGGCGTAGAACCCGATTTTGCTTTGGTGAAATTTAAAAAATTAAGCGGTGGTGGTTATTTCAAAATCATAAATCAAAGTGTACCGCAGGCTTTGCGTAATTTAAAATACAGCGAAACAGAAATTGAAGAGATTGTAAACTATGCAAAAGGACATGCTTCATTAAACAATGCACCTTTCATCAATACAAAATCATTGATGGAAAAAGGTTTTACTGCTGAGGATGTTGAAAAAGTAAATGCAGTTTTAGGAGCCGCTTTCGAAATTGGTTTTGTTTTCAATGTATATACACTGGGCGAAACCTGCTTAGAGCGCCTTGGGTTTAAACCAGAGCAATACAATGATTTTGGATGGAGTTTGCTGGAAGCATTGGGATACAGTGATGAAGAAATTGAAGCTGCCAATACTTATATCTGCGGAACAATGACAGTGGAAGGAGCGCCTTATTTAAAAGAAGAACATCTTTCTGTTTTTGACTGCGCCAACAAATGCGGACAAACAGGACAGCGTTACATACATGCACATGGCCACATCCGCATGATGGGTGCAGCGCAACCTTTCTTAAGCGGCGCAATCAGTAAAACAATTAACCTACCCAATGAAGCAACGCAGGACGAAATTGCAGATGCATACCGCATGAGCTGGGAACTGGGATTAAAAGCCTGCGCTTTATACCGTGACGGTTCTAAACTATCGCAGCCTTTAAGTAATAAGAGTGATAAGAAAAAGAAACTGGATGATGTTATCACCGAAGAAAAAGCAG
>JANNAM010000236.1:0-54256 GCA_031384415.1 Bacteroidota bacterium | reverse complement strand
GAAATTTGTTCTTCAGTAATTAAAGGTTCCGCAGTTAAAATTGGCAATGGCCTGAAAGCAGGAACTTATTTTGCAGAAGTTCGCCAGGGAAATAACAAGCAGGTATTGAAACTGATTAAGCTGAATTAATTTTCAGCCTATATTTTTATGAAAGAGGCCGTTTTACAAAACGGTCTCTTTTTTTATGGATAAGTAATCAATTGCAGTTTTAACAGATGGTGCAAATGATGCAACAGGTGTTTGTTATAATCTTCTGCAAGCCATTTAATGCTATGCAACTGTCCTGCATCGCAAAATCTTTCTTCGCCGCCTGCAGGAAGATTTTTTAGAATAATACAAATGTGTTTGTTAAGTAAAACCCATAAATCAATTAGGTTATCAGGCCGGTAGTTTTGATAATTTGCCGCAGAAACCCAATTATTCTGATCGTAAACAATACGGGGATTTTCTTCATATTGCGACACAACAAAACGGCGGATATTATTTTGTGCTGAATCAATTAAATGACCGAGTATTTCTTTTTTATTTCACTTATCGGGTGAAGGTTTAAAAGAAAATTCTGCATAGCTTATTTCCTGAAGTTGGGGAGTATATTCCAACAAAATCAACTCCAGTTGCTGGATGATCTGTTTCATGATAAGAAATTAAACCTTAAAATAAATTATTGAAGAGGATACTTAATGTTTTCTATTAGTTTCCTTATGAGAGAGAATATATATTGAGTAGTCATGATGCTGTTTTTAATTATTAATACAGCTAAGCAATCATTAGTACGACATGGGTTTTGTAGAAACCCATTTTATATTATTTAATACCCAAAAGGGAAAAAAGTAACCCATTATATACCTAACTGCCTATATTTCAACCCATGTGTGATCGGCTAATAGCTTTACACCAGCTATAAAATTTTTAAACGGGCCTGCACTGCCCCATTCTTTTGGGCTTACCATACTTACAAAGTGTGAGCCATCGTGTTTTTCATATAAATAATAAATTGAGCCAATAACAGGGGAGAAGCTGAGTTTGGCATTATAAATAATCATGCTCAGTTCTTTCCGCATCTGTATTTCCTGCGCTTGCAATGCCAGCAGTTCAATCTGTTTTCTTATCTGCTGCAGTTGCATGTTGGTTTGTTCCTCCATTGCACTGAGTGCTTTGTGGCGTATTACCCCTTCTTCGGTTGCTTTAATAACTGCCCCACCCACCGAAGTTGAATAAGGCAGCACACTCATTTGCTTATGATAGACTTCTGTGTTGGTATAAGGCTTTTGTTCAGGGGTAAAACCTTTTTGTACAATGCGTAAATAACCATTGGGTAACAATTCATTCAGCACATCCAGCACAAGTTCATTGTTCTTATAAAAAAAAGTCTCAAAATTTAATGCATCAATAAAATTTGCTTTAATTGTATCTGCGAATTCTTCGTCGTCAAAAGGGTGCTGTTCTCCATCGGCAATTAAACTGTATTGCGAAGCAAATGCCTGGTTTTCCAGTGTAACCCAGTTCATACTTATCATCAGTTCTTTTTTGCCTTCAGCAGCTTCTATTTTATAAATACCCGATTTTGGCCTGTTGCCGTATTCATAAGTTCCTTTTTCGGGAAAGAGTTGCCAGGATGCGATAAAATTGTAAGCTGTAATCATTGCAGATGCAAATTAAAATTATTAGTTACTATAACAAAATCGGACGGTAAATGTTTAAAAATGAAACAGCATAACCCCGGGCTATGCTGTTTTTTGTTAAAGAAAGAATGTTTATTTAAAATATAGCTATAAATATTTTTTACAGCCACCTGCTCATAGAAGCAGTAGTTTTTTGTCTTTTTTGCAGATTCCATAAATCTACTAAACCAAAACTCCGTTGACTGCTGTTGTCCGGTTTTGAATCAACTGCATTACTTTCTTTTGTTTCATTCGTTAATTCTTTTGGGTCTTTTTTGCCGGTTGTTGTACCTGCTCCCATGACGTCACTTTTCATAATATCCGTGTTTTAATAATTACATAATAGTTCCTCTAAAAGTCAGGCGAAATAGTCTGGCCGGAGAAATTTGAAGCAAAACAGAGGTTGATCAACCAAAAACTTACGTATTAGTACCGATTTGCGCCGCAAAGTTACGTTACTATCATTTACTAAAAAAATGATTTGATTATTTATACGTTTAAAATAATGTTAAACGGTGTTAAAGTTATTGTTGCCACTGATATAATTTCGTTTTATGTTTTTCATTTGTTAGTTTTATGAATTAAATAATTGATTATGAAAAAACTTTTCTCTTTCTTTTCGATATGCACTTTTGCTTCTTTGGTATCATTTGCTCAGGAACAGCCGGCGGCTGCCGAAAAAGTACTTAATGCTGCACAGGCAAAAGCTACAGGAGAGAATAAAAAAGTTTTACTTATGTTTCATGCAAGCTGGTGTGTATGGTGCCGCCGCATGGACAGTTCACTGAATGATGTAAGCTGCAGGAAATCTTTTGACAGGAATTTTGTAATTGAACATATTACTGTTCAGGAATCGAAAGGGAAAGAAAATCTGGAGAATCCCGGAGGAGAGGATTTGATGAATAGCCTGGGTGGTAAAGACCAGGGATTACCTTACTGGGTTATTTTAAATACTGATGGAAAATTGCTGGCAGATTCAAAAATGAATTACACAGATAAAAATGGTAAACAGTCTTTGCAGAATACCGGTTGCCCTGCAAGCAAAGAAGAAGTGGAATATTTTGTAAAAGTGCTTCAAAAGAATACATCTTTATCTAAAACCGAACTGGAGATTATTGCAAAAAGATTCAGAAAAAATGAGCACTAATTTGTTATGCAATATTTTTGCCGTTAGCTTATTTGCCTGAAAGCATCTCCCATACATTCAATAATATCTCCGGCAATCATAGCTTCTTCAGAAAATTTTTGTGCAGCTGCATCTCCTGCAAGCCCATGAAGATAAACTCCCAATATACAAGCATCCAGTGAAGTATAACCTTGTGCAAGTAATCCGGTTATAATTCCTGTAAGCACATCGCCGCTGCCGCCGGTTGCCATGCCTGCATTGCCAGTGCTGTTAAAAAAACCCCTGCCATCTGGAGTAGCAATAAAAGTATGATGTGCTTTTAAAATAATAAATATTTTATGTTCTGTTGCTTTTTGTAAAGCAAGTTCCAATCGGTCAAAATTATTTATTGTCTTGCCAAATAACCTTTCAAATTCCAAAGCATGTGGTGTGAGAATTGAACCGGGGGTAATGAAATGCAGTAATTCTTTTTGCTGAGAAAGAATGTTTAAAGCATCTGCATCAATTACTGCAGGTTTATTGTAAGATTGAAATATTTCTTTAAGCAGTTTGAAATGCGATTCGTATAGACCAATGCCGGGACCAATACCAACGGCATCAAATTTTTCCAAACTACTGCCGGATAAAATACATTCTTCACCGCAAATTTTGCTCATGGCTTCAGGCGCTTTAACCTGCATGATTGTATAACCACATGCTGGAATGATGCAGGTGAGTTTGCCCACACCACTTCTAAGGCATCCGTTGGCGGCTAAGGTTGAAGCGCCCATTAATCCAATGCTGCCTGTTATTAATCCTGCATGCCCGTAAGTTCCTTTATGCGAAAATTTATTTCTTGGTTTATAAATACGCTTAATTATTTCAGCATCGGTCATTTCATATAAACTGTCTTCAGTTTCTTCGTATTTTTTATGAAGGTTAATATCAAGTATTGTTATTTGCCCGACAAAGCTTTCATTTTCTGCCAGTAAAAAAGCAGTTTTAAAAGTTTGAAAACTAAGTGTGTGAAATGCGGTAATAATTGTATTGCCAACAGAGCTTTTATCGGCAAACAATCCACTGGGTAAATCAATAGAGATTATTCTGGCATTGGCCTGGTTGATGTGGGTGACTAATCCGGCAGCCAGCCCGGTTAAAGGATTGTTCAATCCGCTGCCAAATAAAGCATCTATCAAAAGGTTGTTTTCATCAAGCAGAGGAAAATCTGTTTGCGATGAAATAAAATGAATGCGATTGGTTAAATGAGTAAGCCTTTTTAAATTGATTTCAAAATCAGGGCTGCCTTCTTTACCGGTTTCTAATATATAAATTGCGGCAGGGTAATTATTTTTTATTAATAACCTTGCAATGGCAAGTCCGTCGCCGCCATTATTTCCTTTGCCGCAAAAAATGTGAAAGTGTTTTTGTGAATGTTTGTGCTGCAGTATCCAGTTATAACAGGCTGTAGCTGCTCTTTCCATTAAATCTATAGAAGCAATAGGTTCGCTGGCAATGGTATAAGCGTCCCAGGTTTTTATTTGCGCTGTATTGAACAGTTTCATTTACTAAAGTTACTAAAACAAAAAAAGGCTGCCAGCAAATGGCAACCCTTTTTTAAAGAACTTGTTTTTATAAATTATAATCTTCAATTAAAAAGCAAACCCATCTTAGCAGGTTGTCATCTGTACTTCCTTTAATTTGTTTTTTTGGTCTTGAAACGTCGTAGAGCTTTTTCCCTGTTTCATTTTTGTTAAGTGTACTGTAATATCTTCCCCTGCCTGATCTCGTTAAATCAACTTTGCGTCCGTTGGCAAGGTGTAACTCAGTTTCTGTAACTGTTGAAATCTTTGTATCGGCAACATAGTTGTATGTTTTTGCCGGCAGTCCAAATGAACCTACAGAAGCCTGGCCTATCACTGCCGGTTGATTACTTAGTCTGGATACTTGAACTTTACTGATTGTTCCAACTTTTACTCCGTCCTGCATAATTACCCTTTCCCTGATTATTGTTACGGGTTTGGTTCTGTCTCTTACCACCTGTTCATCAAAATTTCTGGTTTCAACCAAATAATTTTCTACCGATTTTATTTTAGCCATCAGTACAGGGCCACCAAGATAACTGGTTTTAAAATTTTTAACTCCATCACTGTTAAGTTTATTTTCCTCGATAAGTTTATAGTCTTTAATCATTTGCCCCAGTGCAAGCGGAAATGCTTCGCCTTCGTAATAAACAGCAAAAGTATCAGAGAGAGGGGGGAAGGTTATTTCATAGTAGTAAAAAGATTTTAATTCTCTTACAGGTGCTTCAAAATTAATTGCTTCAGCTTTTATTAAAGGATCGCCATTTAGTGCATACACTTCCATATTATAACGCTGAATTGATGTGTTGAGTTCCTTGAAAAAAAATGCTGCAGGTTTTTTATCAATATAAATTACAGAATCAGTAAGTATTACATCCTGTGCTAATGAAAACGAAACTGCAAAAACAAAACCAGCGAAAAGTAAATACTGTTTCATAAGTTTATATTTTAAGCTAATCTAAACATAAAAAAAGAAATCATATAGTTAATGATTCCATTTAACAAAATCTTTATCCTGAATTAAAATGTAAATCTTGCTGAGAATCCTACTGTAGAAGCCTGGAATCCAATTTTAGAAATAATATTTAATTCAGGTTTCCAGTCAAGCGAAAGATTAAAAGGTATTGCTGCAAATTTATAGTCGAGGCCAACAATACCGGCAGCGCCAATATTACTTGTGCCGCTGTTAAAACCTGCATAGACGCCAAAACCTGCAAACCATTGCAGGTTTTCAGTGGTTATTGGCTTATGAATTTCATACAAGCCACAAATGGCTACACCATCGCCAAAACTTACAATTGCTTCTATGGCATTGTTGCCAATAAAATGTTTTACAGTAATTCCGCTTTTAATTGCCGGAACCGATGGGCCTAATCTTATCCCAACGGCAGTTTTATAACCGGCACCATCCTGCGCCATTGATGAAATTGAAAATGAAATGAAAGCAGCAGCTGCAAAAAATAATTTATTCATGTGTATATTTTGATGAAGCATTGAACTAAAACAATGCCAGTGTTATAGATTAAAGGGTTAAAAATATTTTGGATGTAACGGTAAAAAGAAAGATTACTGTGTTAATGCAATGCAAAAGAAATAGTTATTCAAATAATTCCAGCTTATTCTTTGGCCTTCTTTTATCCTGCCATTTAAAACTTTTAAGGTATTTCTGGTCTTCGGGTATCTGGCTCATGGGATACATGGTTCCGTTTACTTCATTTATAAACTTTACTTTGTTTACATCCTTGTTTACAAAATAAATATCTATCACATCGCTGCTGCTGCGGTTCATGCCGGTATAGGCACTGTCTTCATCCTGCGGATAAGAAATGCTTTCGGCAGGCGAACCTTTCACTCTCATAAAATCAATATTGCCTTCTTCAAAATAACCATTCAGGGTTCGGCCACCAATCTGGTTGTACATTTGTTTGTTTGCCTCGTTAATAATAATCCCATTGTTAAAAACATACAATCGCTTAGCTTTTTGTTTTTCGGTAAACAAATAAATGGTATCGCCGCTTACCTGGGTTTTATCGTTCCAGATGATTGGATCCCTGAAAAGTTTAAAAGTTGAATCTTCTGTTGAGTAATAAAGGCTGTCGCTCACTGCCTGCAAAGAGTCGTTAAATATTCTTACATGATTAAATGCCAGGAAATATCTTACTACTGTATCGGTAGTATTCATATTAACGGCTGCAGCTTTTTTAAGTGTATCTTCTTTTATTATTTCTTTTTTTGCCAGCGAATCATATTTTCTTAAGCCGGAAAATAAAGTATCTGCTGCAATGTAAGTGCTGTCGTTATCCCTGTATAAAATCATAACAGGCTTATTGTAAGCAAGGAAAGAATCATCTTTCCTGTTCAGGAAAAGGTTATTGGCAATTACAGTAACATTATTGCCACTGTCAACTAATTTGGCATTTCCTTCCATCTGTATCAGCCCGGTTTTATCATCAAGGGCAATTTTGTCGGCAATGCCCGAGTGAGTACTGTCTTTAAAAGCAGTACGTTCCAGAAAAAGTGCCTGGCCTGTTTTTAAATTGTAGGTTCCGCTTTTCGTATCCACAATGCCATCTTTGCTTACAATATGTGTGGGTGCAATAAAAGTGGCAATTTGGGTTTGTGTGTTGTACAATAAACTGTCTGTGCGAATGTCGTACTTGGGGTCAATTAAATGAACATTCTTTTTAAAATAAACATCTTTGGTATCTGAATAATAAACTCCTTCGGTGCTTGTTAAAACAGTGGAAGTATTAACAATCTTACCACCATTTTTATAAACAGCAATCCCTGTCCGCATATTATATTCAAGGTCGTCGGTGGTTAAAACACCTTTGTGGTCAGTAAAAACAACTTTGTCTTTCAGGTAAGCAATCCGGTCTTTGCCAACGTATTTTAAATACCTGGAAGAAGTAAAAATGCTGTCGGCATCATTGATACGAACGTTGCCAAAGGCTTCGGCAATGGTAGTGCGGCGGTTTATAATGATGCTGTCGGATGCAAGTGTGGTATTGCCCTGCTTTACAATGGCATCACCGGCCAGGGTTTCTAAAGTAGTAAGGGAATCAATGGTTTTAAATCGTAAACTTTTGCCCTGTATTATTTCAATCACCCTTGCCGTATCCTGCGGCGGCGCAATTACAAGCGGCTGTTGTGCAAATACATTTTGCCCGCCGGCAAACAGCAATAAAAAAAAGAAAAATATTTTAAGAGTAAACTTCAATCCAATAATTAAAATAGTTCAGGCTGCAATTTCCTGTTTTATTTGATAACAGTATCACAAATATTATTTCTCTTTTTTAACTTCAAAATAAGGAGAACTTATTGTATCGGGCAACGGAACAGTAAGCCCGGTGCTGCTGTTCTTTTTACCAAAAACCGAAATGGATAAATATCTTTTCGGGTTTGTTTTCAAATCATCCAGCAGCAAGTTTAGTTTGTTGGCGGTGGATGCAAGGTTATTGTAAAGCCTTGTATCGTTCAGCAACATTCCAATAGTACCATTGCTGCTGTTAAATTTTGACACTGTATTTTTCATTTCGGTGATGGTGCCGTTTAAACTGTTCAGTGTTTTTTCCAAATCAAGTTTAGAAAGGTTCGAAGTTGTTTTGTCCAGGTTTGTCATTACAGCATTGAACTTTTCGTTATTGGCAGCAAGGTTAGCAGTAAACACATTTACATTTTCAATTGTTTTTGCAAGTACACCAGTTTGTGCATTCAATAAAGTTTGCAACGACGCTGATGAAACTGCCAGTGAAGCAGTTGTTTTGTTTAAATTTTCCAGCACAGATCTAATATTACTTTTTGCTTCAGGGTCAATTACACTGTTTACCGTAATTAAGACAGCCTCCAGCGATTTTACTGCATTTTTTACCTGGTACAAAACAGGGTCTAATTTCTGCAGGGCACCATCTAGTACATCGCTGGTGGCTTCTGTTTTTAAGGTATCGTTGTTTGCAAGCAAATTGCCGCTGCTGCCAAGTCTTATTTCCAATTGTACATTACCCAGTAATGATTTGGTAATAATAGCCACTGAATTGTCAGGAATATTTACGTCTTGTGTCATATTCATACTCACCATAATCCGCCGCATATCTTTACCGCCGTCAGTTTTGCTGATGCTGCCCACCTGCTTGCCACTAATTACAACAGGATTGCTCACATCCAATCCCTGTATATCAGTAAAACTTGCATAGTACCGGGTGGTTTTACCGCCAATGGTTTTTCCTTTAAGGAAATTAAAACCAAGAATGAGTAATGTAATTGCAATGGCTGTTAAAGCACCTACTTTTGTTTCATTCGAAATTTTCATGAGATAGAAAAGGTTATTTCAATAACAAAAATAGCGAATCTTTCAACCTGATTTTTAAAATATCTTTTTAAACCAATTGGGGAATTTTTGGGACGGGCATTTGTTGAAATCCCGGCATTCTCCCCGCCATGGCGGGGCTCACTTTTACAGCATACCATTTGGCAACTTTTATCTAAGCAAAGAAAAAAGGAGGTAATAAATTTATTTGTGAGAAAAAATAATAACCCCGTTCTTTTGCGAATCTGCTTTAAAATGAACTTCATGCCTTGTGCTGCCGTCATACACAATCATAATACCTGTGTTGGGCGGAATTGTTCCTTCATTTTCGGCATAAATAACCAGCTCATTTTCTTTTTTAGACGGGTCAATGGTAAGTGTAATTTTAAGCGGTTTGTCAGTCAATAACTGGTTGCTTAAAATATTTTTCCCATTAAAATAAAGCGAAACAATATCGCCGTCAATATCTGCATTGTCGTACAAATCAACTGTTACTGTTGATTGTTTTACATCTATCGTTTGCAAAACATTATTAGTTCGCTTTGTATAATTGCTGTTTGTTTTTTCAGCAACAACAGGTTTTGTTTCAGTTTTTACCGGAGTTGTTCCACCGGGGTTTTCAATTTGCTGTTTGTATTTTACCACAGCAGCAGTAATGGCTTCTGCCAGTTCCTGCTGCCCCTCATCGCTGTTTAAATATTTTTCATCTTCAGGGTTATTAATAAAACCTGTTTCAACTAATATGGCGGGCATGTTGGTGGCCTGCAATACCCAAATACCTTTTTGCCGCTGGCTTACCCCCAGCGAATTGCGGCCGGTTTTAGCCACTTCATCATTTACAAATCCTGCAAGCTTATCGCTTTTTTTCTGAAAACGTGTTGCATATATCGTCGCTAATATCTTTCCTTCGGGGCTGTTAAAATCAAAATTGTTATAAGTAGAATCAGTTTCGTCTGTTTCAATTTCAAAATCTTCTCCGCCTTCCATAATGGTTTTTAATTTCTCACTTGTTTTATGTGGCGCAAATATCCAAACACTGGTGCCGCTTCTCTGCATCGGTATTTTAAAATATTCATAAACGGGTACAACCATTGTGTAAGGGTGTGGGATTTTTTTTCTCTTCTTTCCTTTTCCAGTGTAGGTATATTTATAACGGGTTTCCACTCTGGTACTGATTTGCCTCCTGCCTTGCTTTAACGGGCCGCTGTCGGCATGAATACACAAAAACAAGTCGCCTTTATTTTCATTGGCAATGTTTGCTTTAAGAGATGGATGCTGATAAACATCGGTAGTTCTTGTAGGTACAACGTTTACATCTTTTAACTGCTTTTTTAATTCGGCCACCACTTTCATTGCTATAGCAAGTGTAACATCTTTTTCTTTCGACCGCAGCGAATTTTCATATTGCCCTGTTGCGCCAACATCTTTGCCGCCATGGCCTGCATCTACTATAATCGTTTTTATTGGTTTTGGTTTTTGAGAAAAGCCTTGAGAAAACATTAACAGCTGCAAAGCAGCAAATAAAAGAAAGAAAGGGACTTTGTTCTTCAACATGCTAATACTGATTTTAAACCGGGGTTAGTAATTAATCAATAATTCACAAATTCTGCTGATAGCTATCGGTACTTATGGCTATTTTTGCCACATCATTTTATGAATCATCTGTACAAAGGTAAGGCAAAATACAAATTGGGTTATGCTTTTGCATTGTTGCTTTTGGCTTTAACGCTGCAAAGCAGAAATATTGTTTTTAATGCTCCTCAGTTTCACATTCCTTTAACTGTTAATGATACTGTTCCAAAAAATTTAAGAGATTCATTACTTAGGTCAAGGATAAATGTTGATAATAAAATCAAGGAACTTTCAGAACTTAACAGAGCCAATGAAGCCAGGCTGGCAAAAGAAAAAAAGACAGACACACTGCCGGTGGCCAAAGTTGATACCTTCAGTTTTAAAACTTCAAAAGATACGCTGGATGCGCCTGTTTCTTATCATGCAGATGATTCAATGGTGCTGGATGTGCCCGGAAAAAAAATTCTTTTATATGGCAAAGAAACAAGGGTTAAATATTCAGATAATGAACTGATAGCTCCGCATATTCAATATGATCAGAAAACAAATTTGGTTAGCGCTTATCTTGTAAGAGACAGTCTGGGCAAAGTAATTTCTTTTGCTTCATTTAACCAGGGCGATTTTAAATCTATCAGCGACAGCATCTGGTTTAATATGGGCACAGGCAAAGGAAGAACCCGGAGCACTTATTTTACCCAGGAAGAAATGTATGTACAGTCTGCTATTACTAAAAAAATAAAAGAGAACGGCGAGGATGTTATTTATGCAAGAAATGCAAAGTTTACTACCTGCAATTTAGACACACCGCATTTTGCTTTTGTTGCCGGCAAAGTAAAATTCAGGAATAAGATAATGGCCATCACAGGGCCGGTGCATCCCGAATTTGAAAATGTTCCGTTACCTATTGTGCTGCCATTTGGAATTTATCCGCTAAAGCAGGGAAGGCACTCAGGAATTTTAGCGCCCACATTTTCTGCCAACGAGCAATTGGGTTTATCGCTTGAAGGATTAGGGTATTATAAGGTACTAAGCGATAATTGGGACATTGTTGCCCGTGGTACCATTTATTCTTATGGCGGATGGACGGCCACAGCAAGCCCTACTTATTACAAACGTTACCGCTACCGGGGAAATATGGCTGTGGATGTGCAGCATTTTAAATATAATTTTAAAGGCGACCCCGATTATTCTGCTTCCAAAACAATTAATATCAGATGGACACACAGCACCGATACAAAATCGAGGCCGGGTGTAACATTCAATGCAAACGTTAATGCCGGCAGCAGTAAATTTAATTCGCTTGTACCCAACAGCCCACAACGAAATTTTACCAATCAGTTGCAGTCATCTATTACTTATGCAAAAGTGTGGAAGGACAAACCTTTTAATCTTTCTGTAAGTGCCAATCACAATCAGAACACCGCACAAAGATTAATCAATCTTAATTTGCCCGATGTTGCATTTAATGTAAACACCCAATATCCTTTTCGCCGCAAAGAGGTGATTGGCGATTATAAGTGGTACGAAAATGTGGGGGTTGCATTAAACAGCAATATCAAAAGTTTATCTTCTTTTTACGATACATCGGGCAATATCGGCAAGCAGTTAATTGATAAGCTGCAATGGGGCGCTGCCCATAGTGTGCCCATCAGTTTGTCTTTGCCCGAAGTTGGACACCTGCAGTTTTCGCCAAGTGTAAGTTACCAGGAACACTGGTACCAGCAGCAGTTTGTAAGAACATGGAACAGCAGTTTAAAAAAAGTTGACACTGCAATTAAAAAAGGTTTTTACACAGCCCGTGATATGAGTTTTGGCATGGGGATGAGCACAAGAATTTTTGGAATGTTTACTTTTAAAAAGAACAGTAAGCTGCAGGCAATAAGGCACGAAATAAGGCCAAACATGAGTGTGAGTTACAAGCCCGACATGAATAAACAAAACTGGTACAGCTCTCAAATTGATACCAGCAATAACTTTGCAAGGTTCTCGGTTTATGAGGGAAGTATTTTTGGTGCTTTCAGCGAAGGCAAGTTTGGCGGACTGACTTTTGGTATCGATAACAATATCCAGATGAAAGTTAGAGATAAAAAAGCTGCATCGGGGGCAAATGGCGATACAAGTGAATCGACCATTAAAAAAGTGAGTTTGATTGATGGCTTCAGTATAAATGGCAGTTATAATTTTATGGCAGACTCTTTCAGGCTTAGCAGCTTTAGTTTATCGGCAAGAAGTAATTTGTTTGACAAGATTGGCATTACTGCCAATGCTGTCATTGATCCTTATCAAACAAACAGCCGGGGCGAAAGAATTGATAAATATGTTTGGGCAAAAAAACCATCTCTTGGCTCATTAACAAGCGGAAGCATTTCATTGCAAAGCCAGTTAAAAGGCGGCGACCAAAAACAAAAAACTGCTGCCGAAAATATGCAGCAGCAGCAATACAATCCCGGATCGGGCCTGCCATTGGATGAATACCAGCAGGAAGCGGCATTGATTAGCAAAAACCCCGGGCAATATGCCAATTTTAATATTCCCTGGAGTTTAAGCCTTTCTTATTCTCTGCAATTTAACCGCATCAGAAAATCTGATTACAGTGGCTTTACCACTATTTTTTCGCAAAATGTAAACTGGGGCGGCACACTTAACCTTACAAAAAAATGGCAGATTGGCCTGAATGGTTATTACAATATTTCTGATAAAGAGCTGGGGACTATCAGCATGTATTTAACCAGAGAAATGCATTGCTGGCAAATGGCCATTAATATTTCGCCGGTAGGCAAATACCGTTTCTTCAATATTACCATCAACCCCAAATCGGGATTGCTGAGAGATTTAAAAATAAACAGGACGAGGTATTTTTATGACCTGTAATTTTACTTATAGCTTTCAACAGTCTTCCACATCAAATCAAAGACTTCCTGTTTTATTTTCTCCACATCATTGCCAGGTTGCATGCCAGGCAGAAAGTGAAATTGAATAATGCCGGGCAACAGATAAAAACTTTTATTGGCGGGTAAAATGTTTTTTGTGCCAATTAAAATGGCGGGTAAAATTTCTTCTTGAGTATCAACAGCTAATTTAAAAGCGCCATCATGAAATTCTTTAAGAGGCTGGTTGGTTTTGTTCCTGGTGCCTTCGGGATAAATGCACATGTGTATGCCGCTGTCTAATACTTCTTTCATTCTAATAAAACTGTTGCGGCGGCTGTCCTTGTCATTTCTGTCAACCAAAACAGACCCTAAGCGGTACACCACACCAAACACAGGAATTTTTGCCATTTCAATCTTTGCAATTGTTTTATTTGGTCCTACTATATAGGGCGAAGACACCGGCACATCCATCAAAGAATTGTGGTTACAAAGAATGATGTAGTTTTTTCCTTTCACAAAATTTTCTTTGCCCTTTATTTTAAGAAACACTCCTATAAACGGCAAATACAAATTCATCCACCACCTGAATAAAGGATAAGAGATTAGGCTTCGCTTTGGTTCTTTAAATAAAAAACAACAACCAAAGGGGATAATAAAAATAAGCAGTGTTGTTACAAACCATATTATTCCCCATGTGGCCCATATTCTTGCAAAAACGTTTTTAAATAGCTGCATACAATTTTTTATTTTTTATTCCTTATTGCTTATTTGCTTTGCCTCAGGGTGTCAGTAGTTTCCAGTCAACAGGCGGCAAACCCTGCATGGTAAGCAGTTCATTTGTTTTTGAAAAATGTTTGCAGCCAAAAAAACCTTTGTCGGCACTAAATGGTGAAGGGTGAGCAGCTTTAAGCACAAAATGTTTTGTTTCATCAATGAGTTGCTGTTTTTCCTGTGCAAATTTGCCCCACAATAAAAAAACAACACCTGTTTTTTCGTCGGATATTTTTTTAATGACAGCATCTGTAAAATCGGCCCAGCCAAATTTTGCATGGCTGAAAGGTTCGTTGGCTCTTACCGTTAATGCAGCATTTAATAATAACACACCTTGCTCTGCCCACCTGGTTAAGTTGCCATATTCTTTTGGCATAGCAACGCCAATATCTTTTTGTATCTCTTTAAAAATATTTATAAGTGAAGGCGGGGGATTAATTCCGTTGGGTACAGAAAAGCTTAAGCCATGTGCCTGCCCTGTACCATGATAAGGGTCTTGTCCCAAAATAACTGCCCTTACTTTTGAAAACGGTGTTTGGTTGAAAGCATTAAATATTAAGGCCCCGGGCGGATAAATAATTTTGCCTGCAGCTTTTTCGGTTTTTAAAAAAGTAATTACCTGCAAAAAGTAAGGTTTGGTGAATTCATCTTTCAGCGCTTCTTTCCACGAGGGTTCTATTTTTACGTCCATTTGCGGCAATGATTTTTATAAAAATACAAAAGCCCCGATATATACCGAAGCTTTTACTTTTTTGTGATCCGGATTGGATTCGAACCAATGACCCTCAGCTTAGAAGGCTGATGCTCTATCCAACTGAGCTACCGGACCAAATTGGGCGCAAATATACGGCAATTAAGATTTTTTTTGGTTCATAATTATTCAAAATATTAGATTTGTTCGCTTCAATTTTACAACTATGAAATTCTGATTGAACTCAAGGAAATATAGAAATCTTGTTTTTTCTTTCTTTCTTTCCTTACATTTCCTGTTTTCTGCATCCACTTTACTGTTTTATTTTTTCATTTCATATATTTATTAACCATGACTGAATTAACAAATCAGAGTACTAAAACTTCTATTTTCAAACTTTTTAAACAAGCCATAAGGGGCGATGTAAAAGATTTTACAACCGGCAGTATTGACCGGGCAATATTTCTATTGGCCGTGCCAATGGTACTGGAAATGTTGCTGGAATCCACCTTTGCAATTGTAGATATATTTTTTGTAAACAAAGTAAGCCCGGCGGCCGCTGCAGTCGTTGGCTTAACAGAATCATCGCTTACCATTTTATACTCTCTTGCATGGGGCCTGGCTATGGGAGCAACTGCTTTAATAGCCCGCCGGGCAGGAGAGAAGGATTTTAAAAGTGCTTCTTCCATTGCCGCACAGGCAATTATTATTGCTACCGCTTTTTCATTGCTCATCAGTTTTATTGGGATTGTTTTTCCAAAAGAAATACTCGGGTTTATGGGGGCCGATAAACAAGTGGTGGAAGAGCATTACCAGTTTACACAAGTGATGATGGGCAGCAATATTGTGATTATGCTGCTGTTTGTAAACAATGGCATTTTTCGTGGTGCAGGCGATGCTTCTATTGCAATGAAAGCCCTGATTTTTGCCAATGTTATCAATATTGTCCTTGACCCATTGCTGATAATGGGTTATGGCCCTTTTCCAAAAATGGGATTGATGGGGGCGGCTGTTGCAACAACTATTGGAAGAGGCTGCGGAGTAATTTACCAGTTTTATCACTTATTTGGCGGCAGGGATTTAATTAAGCTTACTGTTAAAGAATTTAAAGTAAAAGCTGCGTTGATAAAAAGTATTCTCAATACATCATCAGGTGTAATGTTTCAGTTTCTTATTGGCAGTTGCAGTTGGATATTTCTTTCTAAAATTATTGCCGAGTCGGGGGTGGAAGCAAGTGCAGGATATTTTACGGCCATAAGAATTTGCATTTTTACTATTTTACCAGCATGGGGCATTGCAAATGCTGCCGCAACACTCACCGGGCAAAACCTGGGAGCAGGGCAGCCGGACAGAGCTGCAAAATCAGTTTGGCGCTGTGCATTCCTTGCGTTGGTTTTTTTTGCTTTGGTGGCACTTGTATTCTTCTTTTTTGGAGAATCGCTGATGAAATTTTTTACAAGCAACAAAATGGCAATACAACATGGTACCCTTTGCCTGCACATACTTGCAGTTGGGTATATCTTTTTTGCTTACGGGATGGTATTAACACAGGCTTTTAACGGGGCTGGCGATACAAAAACACCTACTTATATAAATATTTTTATTTTCTGGGTGCTTCAAATTCCACTTGCTTATTTTCTGGCAAAATACATTGGCTGGGGCCCACGGGGAGTTTACATAGCAATTGGAATTTCCGAAGCTGTACTTGCCATCGTCTCAATAATTATTTTCAAAAAGGGCCGGTGGAAGCTGGTTAAGCTGTAAATGCCTGAATAAAAGGGGAATATTTTTTTAAAAATCCATTTGTGCAGCAAAATTTTAACATTATCTTTGAGAATAAACCAAAAAACTACTTAAATCAAACTGACAATTATGAGACAAAAAACTTTGTTCACACTGTGCTTTATTGCTTTGTTTTCTGGTGCTTTTGCTCAAAAGGCCAAGCCCATGCAAAAAAGAAATAACAGTTTCCCCTCCAACAAAAAAGGACAGTTATTCGGTATTCATTTTAGCCTTAATGATTTTACCACACCAGAAACCTTTAAAACTTCCCCAACTCCCATTGCAAAATCTGAAAGGAAGTTTGCAGAACTCAGGGATATGAGTGCAGGTGTTTCCGTATCATACTGGAAAGGCCTTACTACAAAGATTGATTTTTGCGGAAAAGTAAATGGTGTATTCTATGACTATGCATCTATTAAATACGGTACAACCGGTAAAACAGAAATTGGATTAGAACTGGAACCAACTATTAATATCCGCCCTTTTAATGATGATAACCGCTGGGCACCGTTTTTAACTGTAGGAGTTGGAGCCGGTATGTACACAAGCCATATTGGTGCTTATGTACCTGTTGGCGGTGGTTTACAAATTAATTGGAGCGGCAACAGCTATTTGTTTGTGCAGGGCCAGTACCATTTTACCCTTACTAAAAAAGTATTGGGTGATAACCTGGCATGGTCAATAGGCTTTGCTGAAAGTTTCTGATAAGTAAAATTGTTAAGAAGTAATTTTTATTTGATTACTTCAACAGTAATAATTTAGTTTATTGAAAGGTTTGCAGGTAAATATTTTTATTTACTGCAAACCTTTTTTAGTTTTACCTTCGCCTTAATAATTGGAAAAATTTATAACTAAAACTGCGTTTATGAAACTAAAATTTACAATGGCTTTTACATTTATTGTTTTAGCAATTGGTGCTTTGGCACAAAAGGCAACCAAGGGGTTTACTTCAGAAAAAAAAGGACAATTGTTTGGTGTTCATTTCAGTTTATCTGATTTTGAAACTCCAAAAACTTTTAAAACTTCTCCCAATCCCATTAACCGCTCCGCAAGGTTATTTGCCAGGCCACAAGATATGAGTGCTGGTTTTGCAGTTTCTTACTGGAGGGGGCTTACCTCAAAAATTGATTTTTCTGGAAAAGTGAACGGGATATTTTATGATTACAGCAGTATCAATTATGGCATCACCGGCAAAACTGAAGTTGGGCTTGAACTGGAACCAACTTTAAATTTCCGGCCTATTAAAGATAATAACCGCTGGGCTCCGTTTTTAACGGCAGGCGTTGGTATTGGTATGTACACCAGCCATATCGGGGCCTACGTTCCTGTTGGTGGCGGCTTACAGTTAAACTGGAACAGCACTACCTATCTTTTTACACAAATGCAGTATCATTTTACCCTTACTAAAAAAGTACTGGGCGATAATCTTTATTATTCAATTGGCTTTGCCGAAAGTTTTGGCCCCGAAAAATTGCCTGCAGTCGTTCCGCCTCCGCCTCCGCCGGTTTTAGAGCCTGTTAAAGACAGGGATGGTGATGGTGTATTGGATGATGTTGATAATTGTCCCGATGTAAAAGGACCTGCCTCATTAAAAGGCTGCCCCGATAAAGATGGCGATGGCATTGCAGATGCAGAAGATAATTGCCCTGATGAAAAAGGGACGCTCAAATACAAAGGTTGCCCGGTACCAGATACTGATAAAGATGGTATTAATGATGATAATGATGATTGCCCAACAGTACCAGGACTTGCCCGTTTTAAAGGTTGCCCTCCGCCAGACAGAGATAAAGATGGTGTGTTGGACGCTGACGATAAATGCCCCGATTTGGCAGGACCTGCAAGTAACAGCGGATGCCCCGAAATTGATAAAGCCGTGGTAGAACAAGTTACCGTTGCCGCAAAAAAAATATTCTTTGCAACAGGAAGTTCAAAATTACTGGCAAAATCAAATACGGCGCTTAAAGATGTTGCTAAATTACTGGCCGACGATCCAACCTTAATGCTGGATATTGAAGGACATACAGATATTACCGGAACCCCGGAGCGGAATAAAATTTTAAGTGAAGAAAGAGCTAATGCCGTGAAAACTTATTTGAAAAGTATTGGTGTTGCTGAAAGCAGAATGAATGTTATTGGTCATGGACAGGACGAACCTATAGCAGATAACAAAACTGCAGCAGGCAGAGCAAAAAACAGGAGAGTAGAAATGAAACTCAGGAATTATTAATCAATAACTGGTTTTATTTACAGCATCAGCCCCGGAATTTCCGGGGCTGATTTTTTTTGTGCTATTTAAATTCCTGGATGAAGCAGTAATTATAATCTTCCACTTTACCCGGCAGTTCGTGAATGGCAACCTGCGTTATTCTTTTATTCAGCAAATTTTTCCGGTGGCCTCTTTCGGGTTCATCATCATCAATCAGCAGGTCGATAATATTATCCCTGATATTTTCTGTGCCAAAAGATATGTTCTCCCTGTAAGGAAGATCAGAATGTTCAATGATATTATTTTTAATCATCGCCTTACCATAAGTTTTTGCTTCTAAATAAATAGCCGGGTTAAGGGTAAGGGCAGATAGTGGTTTAAGTGTAATCAACTGTTCTTTTAATTCATCAGCAGCAACTTTTGCTTCAGGCGAAAGTTTTCTTTTTTTTATAAACTCATTAATATACCTGATATAATCTGGTGGATTTGAACGAAGCAGATTAATCTCGTCAATCATGTGGCTCTCCCGGTTGCTGGGTTTTACTTTAGCAAGCTCGGCTTCGGTGGGGGCAGCTGGTTTTGTAGTTGTTGGTTTGGTTAATACCGGCGGCGTTGCTGTTTTAGTTGCAGTAGCAGGTTTTACATTCTTAGTTACTACGGGTTTCTTTGCAGTTGTTGTTGCAGCATTTTTATTTATAACGGGTTTTGGTTTTGCCACAGTTTTCTTAATAGTAGAAGCAGCGATAGTTTTTGGTTTGGCTGGTGTTGTTGTTTTTTTTACCTGTGCATTGGCAGTTATTGTATAAGTGCATAACAGAATTATACAGCAGGTAATTATCAAATTGACTTTATTTTTCAATTTCAGTACTGCAGGGTTATAAATTGCAGGATGAAAATAAGAAGAATGAAATTAAATAACAAATACCTGGCTTGATATCCTTCAAAAAAATGCCGGAACAAAAAGCATTTCGCTTTTAATGTTCCGGTAAATGAAAATATTTTTTATTTAAGCCCTTAAAAAGAAATCTTCTTTACTGCGCCTTACTTTTTTTGCAGATGCAAGGAAATCTTTTTCGGCATCCCGGTAGCCCAGCGCCAGCAGCGATACACTTTTTAAACCCTTTTCTTTCAGGCCCAGAATTTCGTCCAATGAAGCTGCATTAAACCCTTCCATTGGCGTGGCATCTACATGCTCGGTAGCGGCGGCCACAATACCAAAGCCCAATGCAATATAAGACTGGCGGGCTGCCCACTCGGCATTTGCTTCGGCAGTACGGTTGTTTACAATTCCTTTAATGCTATTGGCAAAAGGCGTTAATCCTTCCAAAGGCGTTTGCCTTGTAACTGCTACCTGCTGCATGTATTCATCAATCTGTTCAGTTGTGATGTTTGTCCATGATGCAAACACCAGCAGGTGAGAACTTTCCACTATCTGCGGTTGCGGACAAGCCAGTTCATGAATCTTAGCCTTTAAAGCAGCATCTTCAATTACTATTACATTGTAAGGCTGCAGGCCTGCTGAAGAAGCAGAAAGGCGTATCGCTTCCAGTATAGTATCTAATTTTTCTTTAGGTACAATTTGTCCGTTCATTTTTTTGGCAGCATAGCGCCAGTTTAAATTTTCTATCAGTTCCATTTTTTAGTTTGATTTGTTATGAAACACAAAAGTACATAGCTTTGCTATACTTTAGTAACTACTATACCATAGTATATCAGTATGCAATAGTATAGTAACATTAAAAATGAACAATGATGGCCAATGTAAAAAAAGTTCCGCTCACAGAGCACCAGTGTTCTGAATTTGTAATTCCGGTGAGAGATACGCTGGATGTTATTAATGGAAAATGGAAACTGCCGATACTGGGTTCGCTTATATCCAGCAAGAAAAGGTTTAAAGAACTGGAAAGGGATATACCGAGAATTACTGCAAGGATGCTGTCGAAAGAACTGCGGGAACTTGAGATGAACCAACTGGTAAAGCGTACGGTGTATGACACCATCCCGGTAAGCGTGGAATATGAAATGACGCCTTATGGAAGATCGCTGGATAAATTGCTGCTGGAGATGAAAGAGTGGGGAACGCAGCACCGGAAAAGGATTATGAAAAAGAAATAGTGATTCCATTTGCTTTGCCATTAATAATATAATTACGAAATTAGTGATAGCAAAAACACTCCCTATGGCAAAAGGAAAAAAAAGCAAAGCTGTAAAAAAAGATGCAGTTCCTGACAAAGATTCACAGGAAAAGATATGGCTGGAGGAATTAAAAAACTCAGAAGCTGTACAAAAATACCTTGAAGGATTCAATTCAATTTCTTCTACACACTTTATGGAAAATTATGTTCGCCAAAAATATTACTGGCATTTAAATCCGGAACTGAATGCCCGTAATAATGAAGCTGAACAACTTAAATGGATTGAAAGTGCATTTGGCCACCTGGAAATGATTTTACAAAAAAAATTATTTGATGCACAATGCCTTTGGCGTGCAGAAAAAGTAAAATTTAAGGAAATAAGTATTTGCGAAGATTTTATTGTTTGGGAGAATGATGTTTTTAATTGTCCTTTTATTGAACCTGTAAATGAAGATGACATTGCAATGTACAGCCAGTATCTGCAGCAAAATAATGCTGATCCAGACTTTTGTTCTTACGGAGAATGGCAGGATTACCCTGAAATAAAAGAAGCTTATGAAACCAATAATGGAAACAGGGATTTTCCGGAGTGGTATGATTTTCATAACGGCCGAACTGGTGCAGGTGCTTTGATGACGCTGCCTGACATAAGAGGAGAAAAGGAAAAATTTTATTACGAGATACATTTTGCCAACAAGCAGGAACTTGAGAAAGAGCAAATAGCTGAAGCGGAAAGAAAATATGATAGCAGGCCATGGCTTGAATATCCGGATGAAGATTTTATTAAATGGTTTGTAACAACGTACGAGAATAAACAAGTTCAGAAGGTTTATGAAGAATATGCATGGGCCAACCGCAATGCAGATAAAAAAGAAGATGTGATGTTTGAATTCAATGACCTGATTAATGCTGATGAACCGGTGCCGATTGAAGCACATTATGACTGGTATGAAGGATTGAAAAAAACACAGAACAGTTACCGCTGTAAAAAAATTGCCGAAGCATTGCCAATGGCACTGGAACAATACCAGATGAATATACAAATGGGAATTGCTTTTCCTGCAGAGAAAAAAAGCTTTCATAACCAGGTGAGGGAAATATGGCTGGGTAATATCTTAAGCGGCCGAAAATTGAATGGCGAGCCGGAGGACTTGAATTTTTGAGGCAGAACCCTTCCCGGCACTAAAATCATGATTTAACAACAGGGAAGGTTCCTTCCCGGAGATGGTAAAACAAAGCTCTGTGGCTTCCACAGTGATATGTTTAAAACCAAAACAGTGCCCTGTGACTTCCACAGTGATATGTTTAGAACCAAAACAGTGCTCTGTGGCTTCCACATTGATATGTTTGTGGTAAAAACAGTGCTCTGTGGCTTCCACAATGGTATGTTTAGAACTAAAACAATGCTCTGTGGCTTCCACATTGGTATGTTTGGAACCAAAACAGTGCTCTGTGGCTTCCACATTCCTGTTTTCCAGATTATTTTTCAGCATTAACTTTTTATTCGTTTTGGTAGTAACTGCTATTCCTGCTGGTCTTTTAGCTCTTGCAGATTTGTACTGGAGGTATCATTGGTTTCAATATCCTTCGTGGTGGGGTTTTGTAATACTGAATATCGTGGTTTCCGTTTTGACCTCTTATGGAGTATGGAAATTGTTACAATGGAAACAAATTAAGAAAGCAACACCATAGCAATTATCGTAATGATGTTGCTCATGGTCTAACTGGTATACAGTTACCTGCCTTCACGAACTATTTTCCATAATCTACGCTTCAATAAAAGTTCCCCATTGGTATTCCGTAAAAGTGAGTGACACAACAATGATCCCATGAAAAACTGAAGCTGGTAACATACAGATTTCTCACTTCGTTCGAAATGACAGGGGCAAATAGATTTCTCCTTCGTCGAAATGACAGAAGGCACTTACTCAAACAACTCCGGCTGCGTATTGTCACCTTTCTTTGCTTCCCATTCCATCTCTACCGATTTGCTGTAGTCAACTAATTTGGCGCCCACGGCTTTCCAGCCCATTGTTTCTACCAGCTTTACTACTTTAAACTTTGCTTTGCGTACCTGCTGGCCACGGCCGCTTTGCACAGCAAGTATTGGTTCTTCGTCGGTGCTTACCATTTCAAGGCGGTTGCCTTCGCCTTCTTTGATGAAGAGGAATTTATTGTGCAGCGTGGTGGTTTCAATTTTAAAGCGCTTGATATTGTACTGCATTTTTTCATTGTCAAGGTAAACAGCCGTAACAATTTTTTCAGGACGGAATTTTTCTATCAGCACAACTTTTTCCGCATCAAAACGCTGGGTTAATTCCTGGTCGCATATTTCATAATAGCCATCACTGTAAAATGCAATGATTCGGTCGGTGGCATCAAAGCTGCCAAGATACGTTCCTTTTTCTTCGGTGTTCAGTCTGCCAAACTGGTCATCGAACCAAATTTTTTTTCCGGAGAGTGTTGACTTGCCAGCTTCTTTTAAACGAACAGATTTGATGGGGTATTTGGTAACTGTATTTCCTTTGCTGCCACGGCCTTTTATTTCCATTTCGCTGAAATCAAATTCCAGTTCTTTTATTCTTGCGCTGCAGTTGGGGCTTAATACAATCTTTACAATTTCTGCTTCGCCATTTGGGTTTACGGTAAAGTAATGTACTTTGGTTTTGGGGTCTTCGCTGCTGAGGTCGTATTCCTTGTCTCTTGTTACGCCGGTTACATTAAAGCGCTTAGCATAACTTTTTCCATCCTTGCCATCAGCATAAATCATATTGTAAATGGTGCGTTCATCATTTTTTTGAAAGACTGCCACATGGATGATGTCTTTGCCAATGAAAGTTTTGTCGGCTACTTTCACCACTTTCATTTTGCCAGCCTTGGTAAATGCAATGATGTCATCAAGGTCGGATACATCGGCTATCAGTTCGTCTTTTTTTAAACCGGTACCAATAAAACCATCGGCACGATTTACATAAATTTTTGTGTTGGCAATGGCAACAGACTTTGCCTGTATGGTATCAAAGAGTTTTATTTCGGTTTTACGTTGCCTGTCTTTACCAAATTTTTTCAGCAGGTTTTCATAATAAGCCACTGCATAATCCACAAGGTTTGCCAAATCATGCCGTACCTGTTTGATGTCGGCTTCAAGGCCTTTTATTTGTGCATCCAGTTCGTCAATATCAAGTTTATAAATTCTTCTTACGGGTTTTTCGGTAAGCTTGATGATGTCTTCTCTTGTTATGTCTCTCTTTAATTGTTTTTTAAAAGGTCCAAAGGCAGTGTCAATTGCTTCCAGTACTTTCTCCCATGTTTCATGTTTTTTCTCCAGCTCTTTGTAAATTTTTTCTTCAAAGAATATTTTTTCCAGGGAAGTGTAGTGCCATTTTTCCTGCAGTTCGCCTAACTTAATTTCCAGTTCTTTTTTTAATAAATCTTTTGTGTTGTCGGTTGCAATACGCAGCAACTCCTGCACACCCATAAACTGCGGTTTGTCTTTTACAATAACGCAGGCGTTGGGGGAGATGCTTACTTCGCAATCGGTGAATGCATACAAGGCATCAATGGTAATATCAGGAGAGATGCCTGGTGCCAGTTCAATAAATATCTCTACATCGGCAGCGGTATGGTCAGTAACTTTCTTGATCTTTATTTTTCCCTGGTCGTTGGCTTTTACAATGCTTTCCATCAGCTTGGTGGTTGTTACACCAAATGGAACGCTTTTTATTACCAGCGATTTTTTATCCAGTTCTTCAATGATGGCCCTTACTCTTACTTTGCCGCCACGCTTGCCTTCATTGTAATTGGTTACGTCAATCATTCCACCGGTTTGAAAGTCGGGGAATATTTCGAAACGTTTGCCTCTTAAATATTTTATGGATGCATCAATGAGTTCGCAAAAGTTATGCGGTAATATTTTGGTAGATAAACCTACCGCAATTCCTTCGGCGCCCTGCGCCAGCAGCATCGGGAATTTCATGGGCAGTGTTACAGGTTCATTCTTTCTTCCATCATAACTCAGCGCCCAATCGGTTGTTTTGCTGTTGAAAGCAACTTCCAAAGCAAACTTGCTTAGTCTTGCTTCAATGTATCTTGATGCAGCGGCTTCATCGCCGGTGCGTACATCGCCCCAGTTTCCCTGTGTTTCTATCAGCAAATCTTTTTGTCCCATGTTCACCAGTGCATCGCCAATGCTTGCATCGCCATGCGGATGGTACTGCATACTTTGCCCGATGATATTGGCTACTTTATTAAAGCGGCCATCATCCATTTCTTTCATGGCATGGAGTATCCTGCGCTGCACAGGTTTCAGCCCGTCTTCTATTGCAGGCACAGCACGTTCTAATATCACATAGCTGGCATAATCCAAAAACCATGTTTTGTATTGCCCGCCAATGCCGGAGTCGGTGTGTGTGTAATCTTCTTTGTTTGCTTTAGCCATTTACTTTAATACAAATTTTCAATGCTCAATTTTCAATATTCAATGCTCATTTTTTTACACTCTTATTCTTTGTAGCTGTGCTAATACTTTTTCCTACTATAGCAATTAATTCTTCTGTCTCTTTGTAAATGCCATCTAGTTTACTTTCAGGGGTTATCAGAGCTTTCTTAATAATTACTTTTAATGCTGTTCTGCATTCTTTTAATTCCTTCAATACAACTCCCATTTTATGAATGAAATCATTCATGGATTCTGCAGCCTGCACTTCACCATAATTAAAAGTCGGAGAATGACAAGAACGAATCAATTGTGCAGCAATATAATTTCCCGCTCTTGTATTGGGAAGAGCTTCTACTACATCAATCATCCTGCATGTGAAATCTACCAATCTTTCCTCTAAATCATATTTTGAAGATTCTGCCATTTCGCAATTGATTATTGAAAATTGAACATTGGTTATTGAGCATTTGTTTTCAACTTCACTTCAAAGTCCTTCATATTCTTCACCTCTCCCTGCACATCAAATATTCCATCTGCAATCAGCAACTTTAATCGCCATAATATGTAAGCATCACCTGTTGTGTGTTTCGCTTTGTTCAAATACTGGTGTATGATCTTAGATGCTTTTTGCCAGTCGCCGGTTACGAATTTCTTTAATTCTGCATCATAAAAATCATCATCTTCCTGTGTAAGTTTTTTACCGCCTTCCAGCAAACGGATGCTTTTACATTCATTGCAGATTTTTGTCCACTCATCGGGGTCCACTTCAAATTCGCTGAGGGTAATTTCACGGGCAAGTTTTTTTGCTTTTAAAAATTCCTTTGCAGGAATTTCACTCAGCCAGTTGGGGTAAAAAATATTTCCTTTGTCATTAAAAAAGGGAAGGTTGTTCAAATACAAAATATAAATCTTGCCCTGGTAATCTTTCAACTGGCTCATCAGCCAGTAGTAACCACTTACATCATGCTTGTTGGGGGCAGCCCAAATCCAGATAACTGCTTCAGGGTTGTTGTTTAAAGTCTCAATTAAATCTGTAACGGTTTTAGCATCATCTATTTCACCGTCAGCTGCTTTGCCTGCATAATCACCGCCGGCCAATACATTACGCCACCATTGTTTACGGGTTTCAATTCCCTCTTCGGTGTATATATTTTGTAAAGGACCAACAGCGAAGTCATCTTTTATTTGAATAACATCTCCTGCAAGTGTTTCATCGAGTTCGATTGCTTTTTTCAGCACATCAACATCGGGTTCGTTAAAAACTATATGTATCATTAGATAATTAAAAATTAAAAATTAGGAATTCCTTATCCTTTAAGCTTGTTTCTTTGTTTTAGATGTTTTTAAAATTGTAGCAAGAATTTTCTTTCTACTTTATTTTTTCTGAGAAACATATACAACTTCACCGTTCTCAATCCAACCTGATAGGATTTATCTACTATTATATTCTCTTTAGCCATGAAAACATTTTTAATTTTTAATTGACTGACTCCACCAAATCCAGTTCAACTTTTAAATTATCAATAATAAAATCCTGGCGTGATGGTGTGTTGTTTCCCATATAATATTCCAGCAACTGTTGTATATGTGTTTCGGGCAACAGCATTACAGGCTGCAGTTTCATTTCATTTCCTATAAATCGGGCAAATTCATCGGGGCTTATTTCGCCCAGGCCTTTAAACCTTGTTATTTCTGGTTTTGTTCCAAGCTTTGCCATAGCTGCCTGCTTTTCTTTTTCATCATAGCAATAAATGGTTTCCTGCTTATTACGAACTCGGAACAAAGGTGTTTCTAAAATATACACATGGCCATTCTTAACAAGATCGGGAAAAAACTGCAGGAAGAAAGTCATCAACAATAAACGGATGTGCATCCCATCCACATCAGCATCTGTAGCAAATACAATATTGTTGTACCGCAGTCCTTCATATCCTTCTTCAATATTCAGTGCATGTTGCAATAAATTGAACTCTTCATTTTCGTACACTACTTTTTTGGTAAGACTGAAACAGTTGAGCGGTTTACCACGCAGACTGAACACCGCTTGTGTATCCACATTTCTTGCCTTTGTAATACTTCCACTTGCACTATCGCCTTCGGTAATAAAGATGGTACTTTCCTTTGCCTTTTCTATAATCAGGTTTTTATCTTTTCCTGCTGGTTCATCATTCAGGTGAAACTTGCAGTCCCTCAGTTTTTTATTGTGCAGGTTTGCTTTCTTCGCCCTTTCATTTGCCAGCTTCCGAATGCCGGATAATTCTTTGCGTTCTCTTTCATTTTGTTCAATTCGTTTTTTCAGTGCCTCGGCGGTGGCTGGGTTGCGGTGCAAATAATTGTCTAATTCCTTTGCTAAAAAATCGCCTACAAAATTCCGCATGCTTGGCCCGCCTTCAAACGCATTCAGCGAACCCAGTTTTGTTTTTGTTTGCGATTCAAATACCGGCTCCTGCACCCTTACAGAAACAGCCGCACAAATACTTCCCCTTATGTCACTGGCATCATAATCTTTCTTAAAAAATTCACGAATGGTTTTTATATAGCCTTCCCTGAATGCAGCAAGATGTGTTCCGCCCTGGGTGGTAAACTGTCCGTTTACAAAACTGTAATATTCTTCGCCATAAGCATTCTCATGCGTCAGCGCCACTTCAATGTCTTCGCCTTTTAAATGAATGATAGGATAACGCAATTCATCTGCATTGGTTTTGCGTTCCAGCAAATCGAGCAAACCATTCTTGCTTACATACCGCTTGCCATTCAGGTTCATCACCAGCCCGGCATTCAAATAGCAGTAATTCCAAAATTGGTTGTCTAAATATTCCTGTACAAAATGAAAGTTCTTAAAAATAGTTTCATCCGGAATAAAAGTTACCAGCGTTCCGTTTTCTTCAGCGCTCTTTGTTTCTTTATGTTCTTTAGTCAGCACACCTCTTTCAAACTCGGCAGTTTTTTCTTTTCCTTCCCTTATGGCAGTTACTTTAAAATAATAACTTAGCGCATTCACTGCTTTTGTACCCACACCATTCAGTCCCACACTTTTTTGAAAAGCCTTGCTGTCATATTTTGCACCGGTATTTATTTTGCTCACCACATCCACTACTTTACCCAGCGGAATGCCACGGCCATAATCCCTCACAGTAATTTTTTTGCCTTCAATCGTCACATCAACATGCCTGCCATAACCCATTGTGTGTTCATCAATGCAGTTGTCAATTACTTCCTTCATCAAAACATAAATGCCATCATCCGGCGATGAACCATCACCCAGTTTTCCAATATACATACCCGGCCGAAGGCGAATGTGTTCCTTCCAGTCAAGGCTCTTTATCGAGTCTTCGGTGTAATCAAATAAATCTTTTTCTGCCATTTTCTTTTTTGGTTTCCAGCATCTTATTTTTACTCATCATCCTTGCGTCGCACTCTTGTACTTAATATCCTTATTGAACTTTTATCTACTCGTATTTTGTCTGAACGGGGATTTGGGTGGATTGCCAAGATTACTGGGATTAAAAATCCTGTTAATCCTAATCATCCTTCCAAATCCCCGTTCAGACAAACTGAGTTTTGCCCAACGGCAAATATAACTTAGCAGCTAAAAGAAACATTGCCCTACTTATGAACAATTGTGAATAACAAAAGCTATAAAAGCTGCTTCAATCTCCCTGTTAAAAAGCTGCTAAAGGGATTGAAAAAAGTTCATTTTACGAATTGGCTCGTATATTTGACCTCAAAATAATTATTCCATTATGAAAAAGATTTTTATTCTCTTGTTTTCCTCCATTTCGGTTGCAGGTTTTGCTCAGCAAAAAGTAATTACGCAGGCAATCATCACAACCAAAACAACCATCGTTTCGCCTGATGAAGATGAAAATACTCCACCACCACCAACAATGGGTGGCGATGGTGGCGGCGAAGTAAGAATGATGCGTTTTGGCGGCGATGGCGAAACAAAATCAGTTACCACTTTAAAAGGCTATATGGTAAAAACATTTACCGAAACCGAAATGGGCCGAACCACCATTCTCCGTGACAATGCAAATAAAAAAACTACAACTCTGATGGAAATGATGGGCAACAAAACAGGTTTTTATGCCAGCGACGAAGAGCAGGAAGCTGCCCGTAAACAATTAGACAGCATGATGAGGGCCGGCCGCCAGGGTCAGGAAAATAACAATGCACAGCAACAAACCACGCCGCCCACTTTCGAAGTTGTAAATACAGAAGACAGCAAAAAAATTGCAGGATATGCCTGCAAAAAAGCTTTGCTCATCCGCACAAGAAGCAATGGCAACAAAGACACTACACAAGTTTGGTACAATCCCGATTTTAAACTGCAGGGAGTTGTTTCTACTGGTGGTGCAGGTGGTGGTTTTGGAAGTTTTATGCGTAATGCAGGTTTGGGTGGGCTCGATAAATTAGATGGCTTTCCTATGCTTTACGAAACCCAAATGGGCCGGGGCAGAAAAATGATTGTGGAAGTAACAAAGCTGGTTACCAATAAAGAAATTGCAGATAAAGAATTTGAAGTACCTAAAGATTTTACATTGAAACCAATGAAAGAAATGCAGAATAGCTTTGGGCCGGGCAGGGGTTTTCAAATGAGAATTAACCAATAATACTCAGCATAATTTTGATAAAGCAAAAGCCACGGGAGATTCCGTGGCTTTTGCTTATCGATAATATTAGTCTATTGCAACGCATCTTTCTTTGCCTTAAACTCAGCCGATTTAGTTGGGTTGCCTTTTACCCTGTACCCTTCGCTTAATAAATCAAGCAACTGCCTGTAGTTCACTTTTTCCGATCCTTTTAATTTTGTCATTTTGCTGTATAAATCAACTCCTGTTTCGGCATAAGGAATACTTTCGTCCAGTTCTTTTTTAGAAGCATCACTTAATTCTTTCTTTTTCTTAAGGTCTTCGGGTTTTGTTCCTTTTATTTGTCTTGCTGCATCACTTAAATCATACGAATCGTTGTAAAGAAAATTGGCCAGTAAAAAATTTGCCTCGGCTGTTGATTTAATGGCAATTGCTTTTTTTGATACTTCTACCAGTTTTAATTTTTGAGGGTTTGTGTTTAAAGTTTTTGCATCATCCGAATAAATATAGCGGTACAATTCAACAGTATAATTATAAGTCACCACATAGCTGTTTGGATATTTCAGTAACAATTCATCATATTTTTTAAACAACTCTTCTTTTTTTAGCCCTGCAATAGCCTGTTCAACATCTACAGCTTCCCAGTATGCGTTTTGTGGAAATAATTTTTTTCCTTTTTCAAGCATTTCACTGAAAGCTGACATCTCATTTTGTTTCAAATAATATTCTGTCAGGTATTCATACACTTCTAAATATCCGTCCGATGTAAGATTGGCATCTGCCAGCATTTTATAATAAGGCAGTGCTTCAGATTCTTTTTTGGCAAGCCTTGCAGCTTTGGCAGTATTTAACACAAGCGAAGTGTCAAGTACAGGAAATTTAAAACTGCCATTTTCGTATCCTTTGCTTTTTACATAATCTTCTACAAGCAGGGCATTTTTAAAAGCAGCAAATGCGCCATCAAAATTCTGGGTGTTAAATCCTTTTACACCCAAATCAAAATAGCCATTATATAAATCAAAATACGAAACATAGTTTTCAAAAATAAGCCTGATATCTTTTGCATCAAGTTGCTGATTTTTTTTGTAAGCTTCAAATGCATCCGATTTTAATTTCATTGCATCATCAATACTTAATGCAGCATCTTTAGAATAAGCATTATAAATCCTCCCTTTAAAATACCAGCCGTCTGATTTGGCTGCATTTTTTGAATCTGTCAAAAATTTATCAATGGCTTCTTTGGCTTTTTTGTATTCCGATTTTCCAAGCATTTCATTTATCTCGGCAAGGTCCTGGGCCATCATAATGGTGCTGCCAAGCAAGAACAGCACTAAAAAAGAAAATTTCTTCATCGTTGTTAAAATTTTAGGGTTTAAAGATATTAGTTAATTGTGTATAAGGATGATTTTTTATCTTATTTTTCATAAACCATGCCATAGATTTGCTCAAAATACTTAATGGGTTTTTGAAAGCTTTTATAGTTGAAAGTTGCTTAATTTACACACCCATTTAACAATGATTTCTCAAAATACCATACAGCAAATCCTCAGCCGCATAGATGTGGTGGAAATTGTAGGCTCTTTCGTTAAGCTTAAAAAGCGGGGTACCAATTACCTTGGCCTTTGCCCTTTTCACAATGAAAAGACACCTTCCTTTACAGTTTCGCCAACAAAAGAAATTTATAAGTGCTTTGGCTGTGGCCGCAGCGGCAACTCCATCAGCTTTTTGATGGAGCATGAAAAATACAGTTATGCAGAGTCATTGCGCTGGCTTGCCAATAAATACAATGTAGAAATTGAAGAAACGGAAACATCTCCCGAATTTAAGATTCAGCAGCAGGCAGCAGACAGTTTATACATCATTAACAGTTTTGCCCAAAAATATTTCAGCGAACAATTATTTGACACCGAAGAAGGTCAGGACATTGCACTTAGTTATTTAAAAGAAAGAGGTTTCAGGGAAGAGATAATAAAAAAATTTCAATTAGGGTTTAATCCCGAAACAAGAGATGGTTTTACTAAAGCCGCATTGGCAGCACAGTATAACCTTGAGTATTTACAGAAGAGCGGTTTAGTAGCAGTTAGAGACGGCAACAGTTATGATAATTACCGTGGCAGGATAATTTTTCCCATTCATAACCAAAGCGGAAAGATACTGGGCTTTGGTGCAAGAATAATTAAGAACAACGACAAAGCGCCTAAATACATCAACACACCGGAAAATGAAATTTATATAAAGAGTAAAATTTTATACGGGTCCTATTTTGCAAGGCATGCAATTGATAAAGCAGATGAATGTTTATTGGTGGAAGGTTACACCGATGTGGTAAGCCTGCACCAGGCAGGTATAGAAAATGTGGTGGCTAGCGGCGGCACATCATTAACTCCCGACCAGTTACGGCTGATAAAAAAATATACCAATAACCTTACTATTATTTATGATGGCGACAGTGCCGGCATTAAAGCCGCCCTGCGTGGGCTTGACCTTGCACTGGAAGAAAGCCTTAATGTAAAACTGGTTTTAATTCCTGATAAGGAAGACCCCGACAGTTATGTAAACAAAGTGGGTGCCGCAGCTTTTACTGATTTTATTGCTGCTGGTAAAAAAGATTTTATTTTATTTCAACTTGAAATTGCACTGAAAGACGCTGGCAGCGATACCAATAAAAAATCGGCTGTGGTAAACCAGATTGCCGAAACTATTTCTAAAATAAACAAGACAGAAGATTTTACCAAACAGCAGGATTATATTAAACAGTGCTCCGAAATTTTAAAGATTGAAGAAAGTGGATTACATGCGCTGGTAAATAAATTCATACGTGAAAAAATAAATAAAGAAGAAAGCAGGGTTACAAGAGATGCAAATTTTGCTGCAGAAACCAAACCGCTGACTGAAGTGGACGATGATGCACTAACGCTTTTTAATAAAGATGAAATGCATGAACGGGCAATGGTGAGAAGCCTGTTGGAATTTGGGATGAAAGACTGGAGCGATGAAGTGAAAGTAGCATCGTATATGTTTAAAGAAATGGAAGAAAACCAGCTGGAAGATTTAATTGATAATAAGCAACTGATAAGGGTTTTGCAAACATACAGGGAATGGTATAACGCCGGGCTTGAACCAACAGCAAAGAATTTTTTGTATCATGATGACTTACCCATGAGCGCCCTGGTGGTTGCTATTATGGATTTTAGCCACGAGATTAGCCCTAACTGGAAGGAACATTATGAAGGACATATAGCAACAAGGGATGAGTTGTTTAAAGAAGAAGTGTTCAGCACTTTGAATTATCTTAAATTGCGAAAAATAAAGAGGCTGATGGATGAAAACCAGCGTGACCTTGAAAAAAATCATAGTTTAGATGAGCAACTGATGCTGCTGCAAACCCACCAGCATTTAAAGCAGCTTGAAATTGAACTTACCAAACAACTGGGTACAGTTATTTTCAGATAAGTAATCTTCCGTTTAAAAATTTATATCCGCAAAAAGAATTGTATTCAATATATTTGACATTAAACATAACGTAGCATGAAAAAACTTTCTTTTTTAACAGTAGCAATAATTTGCATAGCATTTTTTGTAAACTGCGGTAGTTCAAAAAAAGCTTTAAAAGCAGCTGTGCCCAAAGTAACCTACGAAGGAAATATTATGGCGTTGGTTTCATCCAATTGCAGTCCCTGCCACATTCCGGCAAAGGGTGGCAACAAAAGGCCTTATGATACTTATGCAGGCATTACTACAGATATTGATGAAATTATCCGCAGGATAGATCTTCATCCCGGTGAAAGAGGTTTTATGCCTTTTAGAAAAACCCGGCTCAGCGACAGTACCATTGCTGTTTTTAAGCAATGGAAAACTGATGGTTTACTGGATAAATAATCAGCGATTTAAATTTTTGTGATTTCGATATGGGTTACCTTTTACATTTATCTGTATTAAGGATAGGAATTGTATTTTCAATGGTTACTGAAGCGGCAGGATTTGTAAACTATCTGCCTATTTGTTTCTGCTTTTACATTAAATTCCATTAACGTTATTGCCGGCTGCATGTTTAATTTTTTGCAGTTTTCTTCTGGTGAATGCTGCTATATATTTTTAAATTTTAACAAACAAAACAAAAAATGGTACAAAAAACTTATTTCAAAACAAAAGATTATTGCAAAGTAAAATTTACATTCAGTGTAGAAAATACCGAGACAGTTGAAATACTTGGGTTAAACAGCGATTGGGAAAATTCAATTGTATTAAGTAAGAAAAAAGACGGAAGCTTTGCTACTGAAGTTTCATTACCAAAAAATACCCAACACGAATTTAAATACTTAGTAAACAAAACAGAATGGGTTAACGAAACTGAAGCAGACAGCCAGAATGCTAATGAATATGGGGGAACAAACAGTGTGATTGTTCTTTAAAATATAAAACTGCTTATAACAGCAACAATTAATAACACAAAAATCAGGATTAAGCTTCGTCATTTTTTGACGAAGCTTTTTTATTTCATTCTGCCTGGTTACGTCATAGGGTGAACTAGCCGGATACCAAATACCATTTATAAAAAAAAGCCTTTTAAACAATAAAATAGTAGTACAGTAAATAGTTTCATTAGTTATATACCAGTTATGTAAACGGGGCTTTTGAAAGAAAGCCCTGTTTTATTTTTTGGTAAGTGCTTTATCTACCTGGTGGCCAAAAAAATAACCGCCGATGACACCGGCAATTGTTCCAACAATCAGCCAAACAATATCACTGCCAGCTGCAAAAAAACTGATACCCAATCCTGCAAGAGCAAAAAATATTACTGATGCCAGCACAGCACGGCTGTTTTTTTGGGGTTCCTGCTGATGTGAGGGTGTGTGGTGAGACTGGTGATGTTTTCTTTTTTTAGACTGTGGCATATTTTTTTATTGAATGTATGACAATATTTTTAGTCAGCATTCAATGGAAGTATCGAAAAAAAATTTTGAAAAAAAAAGCCTGCAAAATTTGCAGGCTTTACTTTTTAATTTTTTGTCATTAGTTCGTTATCATTATAAAGCAGAACTGCAATCTGAAGTTTTTGTGCCATACTCCCTTTCTTTTTTGTATTAAAAAAGGCGTATGCCTCGGGACTGTCTTTTATAAGTTCGTTGAGTAGTGAGGCAGAGTATTTTTGAATTTCGCCATCACTGCCTGCCTGAAGGTAATATTCATCAACTACTCTTTGCCCGTTGTAAAATTTCTTGCAATAAACATTTAATTTCCCTTTAACCATTCTTACTGCAAAACCCGGCAGGGTTTCCACTGCTACACGGCTTTTGCGCCCAGTAACTAAGAGTGTTTGAGAAACTGCGTAATGTTCATCATTTTGATATGCTTTGATGTCTTTTGCGTTAATCTTTATTTTTCCGTCAGCCAGCAGATAAGGTGTAACCAAAACGCCGGTAACTAATTTTAATGAACCGTAATTCTGTATGCTGCCATCATTCATTTGTACAAAACTGGAATAATTTTCTTCTTTTGAATTTTGGATGTCGGCTTTCCTGTCGTCGAGTGTATTTTTACTGGTGGCACAGGATTGAAGCAGGAAAATTACGCATAGTAGCAGCGCAAGGGTGCTTAGGAGTTTTTTCATAATGTACGGATTTAGAGGGTTTGATTTTAAAACGTGTTTTTAACGGGAATATTGTACACAAAAACAAAAAAATAGCGATAAATGCACCAGGTTTAGCCGACAGTGTAACAAAATATTTTTTAGGTTAAAAATGGCCAATACCGTTTTTAACAGGTAAATTAGAACCGAAAATGGTCACCAGCATTTTTTGCAAAAAATAAATTACATGCAGAAGTATTTCTTATCCTTTCTTTTCCTTTTTTTGATGCATTCTTTATTGGCACAAAAAAATAAGGCAGATAGCATGAGTAATTTGCTGGCAAAAGCAAAAACTGACACAGACAGGGTTAATATAATGTGGCGGCTGGCCAGTTATACATACATATATGACCCCGGAAAGGCATTACTTATTTCCCGGCAGGCTTTATTTCTTGCAAAAAAAATAAAATACGAAGAGGGAGAATCCAGGTCGCTTGGAATTTTGGCAAGCACATTTTTTAAAATAGGCAATTATACCCGTGCACTTGAGTTTTTCTTTCAAAAACTTCAGTTGGATGAAAAAAGCAAAAATTCTTTTAATCTTGCCAGTGTTTTAATCAACATTGGGTCAGTGTACGTTTACCAGGAAGAATACAATGAGGCACTGAAATATTATTATAAATCAGATTCAATAATTACTTCTCAAAATATAGATGAACTGAAATATTTCAGTATGCAGAACCTGGGGGATGTGTATGACAGACTTTACAATTATGATTCGGCTTTTATGTATTTTAGCAAAGCACTGATAATTGCCAATAGCAAAAAAGACAACAACTTTATTGGGGCATCAATGACTGGTTTAGGTCACACTTATTTTAAGCAGAATAATTATACTTTTTCGCTGCTAAATTATCTAACAGCAATAACATACCTGCAAAGTGCAAATAATGATGAATTGCTTTGCGAAGCTACGCTGGGCCTTGCTGCATTACACCGCAAACTTAATAATAACGACTCTGCAGTTTATTATGCAAGATATTCGCTGGCCATTGCCAAAAAGGGAGCATTTATTACCCGTCAACTGGATGCAGCCGAATTTTTATCTGAGTATTACAGGCAGAAAAAAAATATAGACAGCGCATTTACTTACCTTAATGAAGTAAGGGTGCTTAATGATTCTGTAAACAGTAAAAGCAGGATAAGAGAACTGCAGGTTATGTCCAGCAACGAACAACTTCGGCAGATTGAACTGGAAGAAAGCAAAAGAACTGCACAAAGAGAAAGGGAACAGCAATTACAATTTCTTTTTATCGGGATATTTATTCCAGGGTTTTTCCTTTTTACACTTTTACTGAGCCGGATACAAATTCATGTTCGTGTAATAAAAATACTGGGGATACTTTCGCTGCTTATTTTGTTTGAATACCTTACGTTGCTGCTGCATCCCTATGTTGCAGAAATAACTCATCATACTCCGGTGTATGAAATGCTCATTTTTGTTACGATTGCCGCAATTTTAATACCTGCCCATCATCGAATTGAACACTGGCTTATTGAAAAGCTGATACAAAAAAGGGCAAACCAGGTAAAGTTTAAGAAAATAAAAATTGAATTAAAAAAACCTGAAGAATAAGATTTAAGTGAAATGTATAAAAAAACTGTTGATGGTTAAAACCAGCAACAGTCAGATTAAAATACAATCAATGAATAAACCGGTAACCTTAGGTTGGGTTTACAATTGGTTTTGTATCGGCAGAATCTTTTGTAGACTTTTTATCGCTGCTGCTGCTGTTACAGCCTGCAGTTGTTATAAAAACCAACAGTGCCGACCCAAGAATTAACTTAAAAATTAGTTTTGATTTTTTGCTGATCATTGTATAAGTTTTAGACTATAAGATTAGCATAAAAAATTTAGAATATCAAATAAAAATTGGAAACATCATAATCTGAAAAACAATGAGTATCCATATAAATGCCAAAGCTGGTGAAATAGCAAAAATTGTTTTAATGCCCAGCGACCCTTTAAGAGCAAAATTCATTGCCGAAAAAATGCTTGACGGCGTCAGGCTTGTTAGCAGCACCCGTAATATATTTTTTTATACCGGAATTTTCAAAGGCGTTCCTGTAACAATTGGCGCCAGTGGTATGGGTTGTCCTTCTATCGGAATATATTCTTATGAATTATACAAGGAGTATGATGTGGAATGTATCATCCGAATTGGAACTGCCGGGGCTTATTCAACCAGTTTGAATTTGTATGATATTATTAATGTAGAAACGGCATTCAGCGAATCTACTTATGCAAAATGCGCTTTTGATTTTGATGTTGATAATCTCCTGCACCAGGGAGCAGCTTATAATATTATCAATAAAGTGGCTGCTTTATCTAAAATTAAATTGGTTAGTGCAAATATTCATTCAAGCGATGTGTTTTACAGAAGCACTGCTGCTTTACCGGCAATTGCCGAAGCCAATAATTGTGTAGCCGTAGAGATGGAAGCATTTGCTTTATTTGCTAACGCACAGCATTTAAATAAAATGGCGGCCACACTGCTTACCATTTCTGATATCATCCCCACCCGGCAAAGCATTACTGCCGGTCAGCGGGAAAAGTCGTTGGAAACTATGATTACACTTGCATTGGAATCGGTGCCGGAAATTAATAAGATTCTTTAATTATTTTGATAACCAGTAACTTTAGCTACCCAACTTTAACAACAACTAATTATTAATTTATGAAAGCAAAGATTTTCTTAAGCCTTTTGTTTTTTACTTGCATAAGCCTTGCAACGCATTCTCAGTCTGCTTATCATTTTACTTACAATTGCCTTAAAGCAAATGATGCCACCACCTACAAAGCTTTTCTTTTGCTGAATGATGATGGCACAGGGCTAATAAGAATCAAATATGTATTGCCACCTAAGGGTGATTCTGTTTTAGTAACTATGGATGTGCAACAGCAATATCCCGATATGAAACTGGGAAATATTGACAACAGTAAAACATCTTTTCTGTTATCAAATCTTAATAACATAAAAGGCAATCCCGATACAAAATATGTTTTACCTGTATTGTGGTTTAAAAAAAGCACTGCATCAGATGAAATGGAACCCTGGGGTGTTACTGTTAATACTACAGATACAGAAAAAAGTATGAACCCTTTTTCTGCAGTAGATTATCTTGATGCAAAGAAACTTAAGCAGGATAAAAATTTTGTACTGCAATATTTTACCAGACAGGATGATTTTTACAAAAACCTTTTTGAATCCAAGACAAAGGCACTATCACCTGCTGAAAAAAACATCAAACTCTATATGCTGGTTGTGGCAAATGTTAATGATACAATAATTGGAAAATCCTGTGCAAAAGATATGAAAAGGAGTATTGAGACTTTTAAAAAACTAACCACTTATTTAGGAATTAAGTTTGACACTGTAAAAATATTTGGCGACAACTACAATAAACAAAATGTTGAAAAAGCCATTGACACTTTAAAACCCGGGGCTAACGATATTGTAGTTTTTTATTACACCGGTCATGGTTTTAGAAAGCCAACCGAAAACAGCAGCCGCTTTCCCTTTATTGACCTTAGGCCAAAGCCTGATAGAACCTTTATGGTAAACTCACTGAACATAGAAAATATTTTTGAACGGATTAAAAAGAAGAATGCAAGGCTTACCCTGGTAATTTCTGATTGCTGCAATACCGAAGTTAATGCAACCAATGCAGTAGGCACACCTATACCCGGCCGAAAAGGACTGGGAATTGACTGGAGTCAGGAAAATGTAAGGGCTTTATTTTTGAACGAAAAAAAAATAGCCATATTGGCCGCAGCCGCCGATGCAGGCCAGAAGGCTTCTAGCAACAATGAATTTGGAAGTTTCTATTCTTACTTTTTTAAAACATCTTTAGAAGCACATTCAAGCAATCTTATCAGAGATGTATCCTGGGCAAAAGTGCTGGAATATGCAAAAACACAAACTATTTACAAGGCAGAAAATACCTATTGTGCAAAGCCTTATGTTGATTCAAATATTTGTGTTCAAACTCCGATGGTAAAGTAAAATCGTATTTATTATAGTCAGTTTTTATTGTACTGTTGCGGTTTTATAATCTTTAAATTTAAACTGGCTCAGTAATATTTTCCAGTTTGCCGATTTGCGTAAGCTATCAAATAAAGGGTCAAACAGTAGTACGTAAGAATAATTGAACCCATTTTTTAATGCTGCTTCCAGCCATTTCCATGCCTCGGCTTTGTTGCCCAGTTTTGCATTGATGCGGCCAATACCGTACATAATCATGCTGTCTTTTTTGTTGTCAGCTAATAGTTGCTTATAAATTTCAAGTGCTTCTTTTGCTTTACCCGAAAGCAATTGCAGCCGTCCTTTTAAATCAGTAATTTCCATTTGATTGTAAGGATGAATTTTTTGGGCATCTTTCAGCAATGTTTCTGCTTCGGCAAAGCGGCCTGCCTGCATGTAATACTTTGCCAGCAGCAAATGTTTGGATAGATTTATTTCTTTACGGTTGTACAAAGTATCTAATTGTGCCAGCGCATCCTGGTAATGATACGTGTCTGAATAAGTATCAATAAGTTTAAGGCGCAGACTGGCATTAGCTGGTTTTAGATCAACAGCTTTTTGATAATAAGTATATGCCTTATGCGGCAAGCCCTGCCAAACATAGAGTTCGCCAATTTTATAATTGATGTCAGCCAACTCATCATCATCCTGTGTGAGGTCAGCAGCATATAATAAATAATTTATAGCATCCGTTGCAGGATGTACTATAGAGGAGGCTGCTTCAAGCTGGGGATAAGGAGGAGTAAGAATATACACATTGGGATTCTGCCATGGTCTTTTTGGAAAAGTTCTCAGCGGAGTCACGAATATTTCACTATTGGCTACCTCGTCAATCATTTTTTTGTCATAAATAAAACCATCCGGATTGCTCTTTATAAGGTCAAACAGGAAATTACCTGCTTTATAATACCATTCAACCTTGCCTGGGAAAAGATTTATCATTCTTGCATAAAAAGAATTGAGTTCCCTTTCTCCCAAAATTTTATTTTGAAACCTGTATTTAATCAACAAAGTTTCTGCATCTGCATAGCGGCCGGTTGTCTCCAACAAACTGTCTAATCTTAAATATGCCTGTTGGCCTCCCACAGAATCAGTAATCATTTCCCGGTAAATATTTTCTGCTTCGGTAAAATAGTTCCAGTTTTCATACAGCAGTGCCAGCATAAACAAGTCTTCCTGCTGGTCATAATAACTGGCACGGATCATTTTGTCTGCACATTCATTGTACAACCAAAAATTATAACTATTTGCTGATTCATAATATTGATAAAAAGCATTTGCAGGTAAATAATTGGCAATGGCCATTTTTAAAATAATTTCTCCTTCTTCAAATCGTTTTTGTTCATATAGTAACCTGCCGAGGTAATGAAATGCCAGCGGATTTTTTTTGTCTAATGCAATGGCTTCTCTGAAATTATTTTCAGCATTGATCCAGTCATAGAGCTGATAACACCTGAGCCCACTTACTATGTACCAGAATATATTATCCTTTCCGGCACCAATGCTGTCAAAGCTGCATTCTTCCTGGCTGGGTACAACTGCTTTTGGCAACCTCATGTTGCGTGGATTTGGATAACCTTCAAAATGATACCCTTTTTTTCTTTCTGCCGCTTCATAAAAAAATGAATCAGCCAGGGCATAATCTGTCGTGTTTGTATAAACAAAGCCCAACCTTTCAAAAGGTAAAAAGTGGCGGGAATTAATTTCAATACTTTTCCTGAAAGATTCTTCAGCCATAAGCAAATCAGCTTTTTGCTCACTTAAAAAACCTGCATTAATATCTATATCAGTAAGTGCCGGCTGTAGTGCTTTTGCTTTGTTTAAAGCAGCAGTTGCTTTTTCATACTCTTTCCTGTTGGTATATAAATTGGCAAGGTTGCTCCAGGGGATAGCCCAGCTCTCAGCTATTTCAGTTGCTTTGATATAATATTTTTCTGCGGCGGTATTGTCATTTTTATCGCTGCTCAGGTTTCCTAATTCATTATTTATATAGGCTGCATTTTTTTCCAGTGCAAAAGCTTTTTTCTGAATATTCCATGCTTTTTCAATCAATGGTTTTGCATTTTTTACCAGCGGTATTTGCAGCCTTATTGCTACACCTTCAAAGTAAAGTTGTTTTACTTTCAGTATATTATACAATTCATTATCTGGCTGTATTAACTTCATGGCTACTTCAAACATTTTTGGATATACATCATAGCCATTGTTATTGCTGTTATAATACCTGCGCTTTTCCAGCTCGGCAGCGTCGCCTCTCATGTACTGGTCAATCACTTCCTGTCCTGCATCATCAAAAGCAACAGCCAGCCTGCTGTTAAAACGTTTGTGTGTTTCTTTATTGCCGTGTAATAAGTTTTCCAGCTGTATAAGCTTATTTAGCTGTACCTCGGCAGTTAATCCTTCTTTTAATTTTTTAATGATAGCAAAAACAATTTCGTTAGTTGGTAAATCCACCAGGTTTAAACTTTCTGTAAGTTCTTCCAGGCTTATCCTGGGCATTAGGTATTCATCAAACTTACTTTTAAGTAAATAAAAAAAATATTCCTGTGGTTGTCTTGGTCCATTATCAGGCGATACAGTTACAATGGGTGCAAATTGTTTTTGCAATACCTGCTCTTCAGTAAATCGCATTGCTGTTACCCTTAATGCAGTGGTATCAACTGTAGCCAGTGCAAAATTTCCTCTGCCATTTAAAACAGGCGTTTGTTTACTGGTGTCTTTTTTTAAAATAATATCATTTGTAAAAGAAGAATCGAGGTAGTTTTTTATTTCGTCCAAAGTAACAACTCCATCTTTTTGTTTGTCGGCAAGGCCGTTTAAACCATTGATGAGGTAATAAGAAAAAACGCCACGGCCATTGCCCCAGCCTTCGCCTTCTTTCGAGAGTTCGTTTTCGGCACAAGAGGTAATGCGTATTTCTTTTTTCCTCACATTTCTTAATTGTTCGCCCACTAATTGATTACCCCGGTATTTATCTCCGGCCAGTTTACCAGAGTGGCATGCATCTGTAATTAAAACAACATTCGCTTCGGTTTGTGCAGAGAGTGTATTGGCTATTTTATTCAAATACTCAACACTCAAAGCCATTTTTACATAGTTAACAGGAGGGGAGTTGTAACATATAAGAAAACCATCCTTATACATTGTGAGGTTTTCCAAATCGCCATGGCCCGAAAAATAAAAGTAAACAAGGTCGCCTTTCTTACAGGTTTTCCTTAGCCAGTAAATGGCATCATATACTGCTCCCGTTGTTGCCTGTGAATCTACCAGCAATTGAATATTATCGGCAGGTACAGAGCCGCCTGCCTTTGATTTTAAAAAATCAGCAAACACTTCGGCATCTTTATTGGCAAACTGAAGCTGAGGAATATCGGGGTCGGAGTAGGAAGCTATTCCAACGACAACTGCATAAGTATTGCCCTGCGATAAGAGGGAAGTGTGTATGAATAAACCAGTAATAATTATAAGCAGTCTTTTCATTTGTAATAATTAATTGTCTCCATCAACCGATTTTAAATACGGGTTATAATAATGTTATGCCGCAGGATTTTTTTACAGGTTTACAAAAGAAAATCAGTATCCACCCTCAGAAAATCTATTGGAAACACTCGGTTGCCTTGGATGCATTTTATTGATTCTTTTAAGGTAGGTGCTCCATTTTGTTGTCTTGCGTATTTTTTCCAGGTAATTGTCGCTAAGCAATACATATAAATAATTAAACCCTTTATCTGCCGAAGCATCCAGCCATTTCCAGGCTTCTGCTGTTTTTCCTTCTTTTGCATAAAGGCGGGCAAGTGTGTAGCAGATGCCATTGTCGTTTTCATTAACTGAATAAAGTTTTTCATATAACTGTATTGCATCGTTTTCCCGGCCCGACATTAGTTGAAGTCTTCCATTCAGATCAATTACTTCAGGCATTTTGTATGGGTGAATTTTTTCTGCACTGTCCAGCAATTGCTTTGCATCAGCAAAATTTCCGGAGTGTATCCTGTATTTTGCCATGAGTAACATTTTTGAAAAATTGATTTCATTGCGTTGGTTTAACGAATCAAGTTGCACCAGTGCATCCTGAAAATGAAAACCAACATCGTAATCATCAATCAGCTTCATTCTTACGCCTGCATTGCCGGGTTGAAGTTCAAACGATTTTATATAATATGGGATGGCTCTTTCTGTAAGCCCCTGCCAGTTGTAAAGGTCGCCGAGTTTGTCGTTGATGTCTGCAACCGTTTCATCGGGGAAAACAGAAAGACTGTCAGCTATTAGCAGGCAGGCAATTGCTTCATTACGTGGAAAATAAATTTCTTCGGCAGCAGGATAGGAGTCATCTTTCCATGGCCCTGGTATAGAGGGATAGAATTCATTATTAGATTCCGGCATAATAGAAAATTCCTCTTCATAAGTATCTGGTGTCACGGTTTTCTTGTCAAAGGGATAATCATCCGGATAATCTGCTGCCAGCCGATACAAGAAGAGCCCACGCTTGTAATTCCATTCCGCATCGTTAGGATAAATAGCAAGCACCCTATTGTAAAAAGCATTTAATTCATTCTCTCCTTCCTTTTTTTTGCCAGGGTTATGGGTAACGAAACTGCGTATCACATCCTCGGCGTCCTTATACCTGCCGATGGATTCAAGAAAGGTCCATAATTTGAAATATCCACCGATGAAAACTGAATCGGTAGCAATGATCTTTCTGTATTCCATTTCGGCTTCGGTGTAATGATGCCATTGTTCATAAATTGATGCCAGGAAATAATGATCTTCTATCGGGGCGTATTCAAAATTTCTGAATGTAGTAATGATACATTTCTTTGAAGGCGTGTTAGGAAGTAACTGCGACAAGGAATCAACATATTGTTTAAATGCATTGTGATCGAGGTGAAATTTCAGGGCAAGATTAAATATGATATCTGCCTCCGCAAATCTTTTCTGCCAGTACAGCAGTTTTCCCAGGTAGTGAAAAGCCAATGGATTGCTTTTATCGAGTTCAATGGCTTTTTTAAAAGTTCTTTCACCAATTTCCATGTCCTTTGGGGGTATCATCCCGTGGCTTCTCTCATATGCCCGCACTCCATCAGCAGTTAATGACCCAAACGACTCTGTGGCATTTAAACCCAATGCACAGTTCCCCATCACATCAGCAGGGCCAACATCATTGCTGTACACTTCACAGATTTCACGTTCAGGTATTGTAGGTGTTAAGTCCTGTTGGTCGCTTACTCCTTCCCCCGGGGGAAAATGGTATCCTCTCTTGCGGATATCAGCCTCATAAAAAAATGAATTGGCCAGGGCATACTGGGTTGTATTCATATACACATAGCCCAATCTTTCAAAAGGAGAATAATGCCTTGAATTGATATGGATAGCTTTGTGGTAATGTTCTTCGGCCAGCAACTGGTCGCCTTTTTTCTCATAAAGGAAGCCGCTGTTTAAATAGATGCAAAGCAAATCAGCATTTATCGCTTTTGCTTTTTCGGATGCCTCAATACCTTTTGCAAATGAACGGATATCTGCATATAAACCCGACAGGTTTGCCCAGGGAATAACCCAATCAGGAGATAATTCGCTTGCTTTTTTAAAATATTTTTCAGCAAAGGCTGATTCTTTTTTTAAGCTATAAAGTACGCCCAGCTCATTATAGATATATGCTGCATTTTTTTCCAGCGCAAGCGCTTTCTTCTGCTCGGCCAATGCCTTTTTAATAAGTGGTGCAGGATTTTTAACTGTTGGAATTTTTAACCGCAGGTTTACGCCGGAAAAATAATGCAGTTTCACTTCAAGAATACTATAGAGAAAATTATCGGGCTGCGTAAGTTTAAGTGCAATTGCAAACATTTTTGGATACACATCGTAGCCATTGTTATTGCTGTTGTAATACCTGCGCCTTTCCAGTTCTGCTTCATCACCTTTTAAATACTGGTCAATTACTTTTTGTCCGGCATCATCAAAAGCAACAGCCAGCCTGCCATTAAACCTTTTTAATGCTTCTTTATTTTCTGTCAATTTATTTTGAAGTTCAGCAAGCTTTTTTTGCTGGCCATCATTTGTTAAACCCTTGCTTAACTCTTTGATAATAGCAAAAGAAATTTCTGTTGCTGCTAAATCAGCCAGTTTTAAACTATCAGTCATTTCCTCAAGGCTTTTTTTCTTCAGTAAATAAAAAAATAATTCCTGTGGCTGTCTTGGTCCATTATCAGCTTCCTGTGGCGCCGGGGCAATGCTCATTTGTACAACTAAATCTTCAGCAATTTGTTTTTCGGCCACTTTCATTTCATCATTGTCTATTGTGGCCAGTGCAAAACCTGGTTTGCCATTTAAAACCGGGGTTTGTGTTAACTTTTCTCTTTTTAATACGGCATCTTTTTTAAAAGCATCATTGAGATAACTTTTTATTTCATCCAATGTAACTACGCCATCTTTCTGTTTATCAGCCAAACCTTTCAATCCATTAATAAGGTAATAAGAAAAAACACCACGGCCACCGCCCCATTCTTCATTTTCATTCGATAGTTCGTTTTCGGCACAGGAAGTAATGCGGATTTCTTTGTTCTTTACTGCTCTTAACTGTTCGCCCACTAATTGATTGCCCCTGTTTTTATCTCCAGCCAGTTTACCTGAATGGCATGCATCTGTAATTAAAACCACATTGGCTTTTGTTTGACTGGAAAGTGTGTTGGCTATTTTATTTAAATATTCAACACTCACCGCCATTTTCACATAGTTGGTAGAAGGGGAGTTGTAACAGATAAGAAAACCATCTTTATACATCGTTACATTTTCCAGGTCGCCGTGGCCCGAAAAATAAAAATATACCAGGTCGTTTTTTTGGGCGGTTTTGCTAATCCAGTAAATGGCATCGTACACTGCGGCAGTTGTAGCTTCCGAATCTACCAGCAGTTGAATGTTTTCTGCAGGCACAGTACCGCCTGCTTTTGATTTTAAAAAATCGGCAAATACTACGGCATCTTTATTTGCAAACTGAAGTTGTGGAATGTCTGAATTAGAGTAAGAAGCAATGCCAACCACTACCGCATAAGTATTTCCCTGGCATAAACCAATGGAATGAATAATCATGAAAAGAAAAAAGGTAAGCAGCTGTTTCATTTTTTTGGGGGGTTAAAATGTTTCGCCTTCATGCAAATCCTGGTATTGCTTGATTGCAATGCCTTTTGTAAGACTATTCCATTTTGGAGATTTTCGTAAATCTTTCATGTAAGGATCATACTTAAGCACAAAGGAATAATTAAAACCATTCTTCAATGATTTCTGCAGCCATTTTAAGGCTTCGTTATCATTTTTCCTTTTTGCATACAGCCGGGCAATGCTGTACATCACCATGCTGTCATTGGGATTGCGATCCAATAATTGTGTATAGTACTCAAGCGCTTTTTTTGGATTTTGCGAAAGTAACTGCAGCCTTCCATTAAGGTCAATAATTTCGTTTTGAATGTAGGGATGAACTTTTTCTGCAGCGTCTAATAAAGTTTGTGCTTCTGCAAAAAGGCCTGAGTGAATTTTGTACCTGGCAAGCATTAACTGCTTTGGAAAATTGATTTCTTTGCGGCGGTATAGTGAATCTAATTGCGTTAATGCATCCTGGTAAAGATAAGCAGCATTATAACAGTTAACCAGCTTTTCCCTTGTGCCTGCATTGTCAGGCTGAATGTTTACAGCAACAAAGTAATGTTTGCTGGCATCATCAGGCAAGCCAAGCCACCAGTAAAAGTCACCAATCTTATTATTAATATCTGCCCGTTCGCCATCTTCGTTTAAAAGGCTGTCGGCTTTTTTTAAATACTCGATTCCTTGTTCGCTATAAGGCGTTTGTATGCCCCATGATTTATAAACAGTATCTTCTGAGCCGGGTAATATAATTTCATTAATGCCATAATTATTTTTGCCAGAGTCAAGTGAAATATCAGGCGCTGTATATAATGCCTTATTTTCAGATTCCTTTTTCTTTATGTAGATTTCATTATAAGTTTCACCATATTTGTTTTCAACGGCAAGGTTATAAAGCAGTTTGCCTTCTTTGTAATAGTACATTCCTTTTTCGGGAAAGCGGATGATCATACGTTTGTAAAAAGCATTCAATTCCTGGTCACCTTGCTTTTGTGGTTGTTCTTTGGCTTCAGGTTCAAGCGAAGTAAATTCTTTAATGAAATTTTCGGCATCATCATAACGGCCCAGCCTTTCCATCAGGCTCCATAATTTTATGTATCCGCCCAGATCTGCTGAATTATTTTTTGTGATGTACCGGTATTGTTCTTCTGCTTCGGCAAAATGATTCCATTGTTCATACAGGCCGGCTATCAGGTAATTGTCTTCAACCTGGCTGTAGTAAGAATGTTCAAACCATAATATAAAGCAATTTGCAGATGGATTTGCTTTTGCATACGTCATTTTAAGTACACCTACATAGCTATTGAAGTCACTCTCAAGAAGATAATTTTCTAAGGCCATTTTTAAAATTATTTCTCCTTCCTGCCATCGTTTTTGCTGGTACAATAATTTTCCCAGGTAATGAAACGCAAGCGGATTATTTTTATCAAGAGCTATGACTATTTTAAAATGTTCTTCGGCTTCATCATATACTTTTAGATCAAATAACTTTTTCCCGAGTGCAAATTGAGCTATTGCATCATTTTTATCAACATCTTTTTCATCAAATGGGCAAAGGGCTTCCTGAGATTTATTAAATGGTATTCCCGGCCCGGATACGAATGGATAATTAAAATGGTAACCCCTCTTCCTTAATTCTGCTTCAAAATAAAAGGAATCGGCCAGCGCATATTGTGTGGTAGTATTGTAAACAAACCCGAGGTTTTCAAAAGGAAGATAGAAACGTGTGTTTAGTTTTATTGCTTTGCGAAACAATTCTTCTGCAAACAACAGGTTTCCTTTTTTATAATTTATTACACCATAATTAGTTTCAATGTCCTGCAGGTTTGGTTGCCTTGCTTTTGCCGAGTCCAGCATGGCCAGGCCTTTATCAAATTTGCCTGCATTAATATAAATACCTGCAAGGTTGCTCCAGGGAATTGCCCAGGTAGGCGATAATTCAATTGCCTTGTAATAATTTTTTTCTGCAGCGGCGGTTTGTTTTTTAAGCAACTGCACATTGCCCAGTTCATTATAAATGTAAGGAGCTGTTTTTTCCAGTTTTAAGGCTTCGTTTATTTCTTTCCATGCTGTGTTTATTAGTTTTGCAGGATTTTCTACGAGCGGAATATTTAACCTTGCTGCCACCGCACCAAAATAATGCATCTTTACTTTAAGGATGTTGCGTAAATCATTATTGTCTGCAGATGTTAGCATTAATGCAACGGCAAACATATTTTTATAAACATCGTAGCCGGTGTTTTTAATATTATAATACCTGCGTTTTTCCAGTTCTGCAGCATCGCCATCAAGGTATTGGTTAATTACTGCCTGTCCTGCATCGTCAAAAGCAATGGCCAGCCGGTTATTAAACCTTTCAGCTTTTGATTTATTTTCATGAAGTGTTTTATAAAGTTCTACCAGTTTGTTTCTTGCCTCATCAGTTTTAAGGGTAACAATCAAATCATTTAAAACGTTGTCAGTAATTACATCTGCATTGAAACCAGTTTGATCCAAATGTCCGGTTTTTATAATTTCTTCCAGGCTCTTTTTCTTAAGTAAATGAAAAAAATATTCCTGTGGCTGTGCAGGTCCATCTTCTTCGGATGGCGCTATGGGCGGTGCAAATTGCAATTGCACATTAATATCTTCGGCAATTTCATTTTCTGCCAGTTTCATTGCCGCAGTGTCAACTTTAGCAAGTGCAAAATTTCCATTTCCAATTAACACGGGGGTTTGTGTTATTTTTTCCCTGTTCAGTATTGCATCTTTTTTAAAAGAAGAATCCAGGTAAACTTTTATTTCATCCAGCGTAACAATGCCATCTTTTTGTTTATCAGCAAGTCCCTTTAATCCATTAACGAGGTAATAGGAAAACACTCCACGGCCACCACCCCATTCGGCATTTTCATTCGACAGTTGATTGATATTGCAGGAAGTAATGCGGATTTCCTTATTCTTTTCAGCATTTTTTACTGCTCTCAGTTGTTCACCCACAAACTGGTTGCCTTTAAAATTGCTGCCTGCAAGTTTTCCGGAGTGGCATGCATCAGTTATTAAAACAACATTTGCCTGTGTTTCCACTGACAGGGTATTGGCTATTTCATTTAAATATTCAATGCTGAATGCAAAGCCAACATAATTGGTAGAAGGAGAATTATAACAAATGAGAAAACCGTTCTTGTACATGGTAACATTTTCAAGGTCGCCATGGCCCGAAAAATAAAAATATACAAGGTCGCCTTTACTGCATGTTTTGCGAAGCTGGTAAATGGCATTGTACAAAGTGCCGCTTGTTGCCTGCTCATTAACCAGCAACTGAATGTTTTCGGCAGGCACAGCGCCACCGGCTGGCGATTTAAGATAATCTGCAAATATTTCGGCATCCCTGTTGGCATACTGCAGTTGCGGAATGTCGGCATCTGAATAGGTGGAGATACCAACAACCAGTGCATAAGTATTTCCTTTGCCGCCTGAGACTGGCTGTGCTGAAAGTGAAAAATTAAAAATTAAGCAAAGAAAGAAAAGCAGTAATGATTTCATCCTGTTGTATTGTTTTGGCGAAAACCTCAGTGAAAACGTCCTCTTAAAGATAAGGCCTTTTAATTTTTTGAAAAATGTTTTTGTTGGGCACATTAATCCAGACAGAAAAGGTTAGAGTTTATCTCTTAAATAATATCTTTATCTCTTCAAGCCAACTTAGCTCAGCTGGCAGAGCATTTCATTCGTAATGAAAGGGTCGTCGGTTCGATTCCGATAGTTGGCTCAGTAATAATTTAGCAGATTAAATAGTATTAACTGATGCCTCAGTAACATTTGCAAATGTTGCGGGCACAGCCGTCAGCTTATGAATTTGTATAATTTTTACCCTGTTTAAAAAACGGATGATAAGATAGGTAGGATCGAGTTCGTGCCAGCGGATGCCAAAGTTGGTGCTGGAAGGATTTTTATGATGGTTATTGTGATAGGCTTCTCCCATCATCAGCAAATCTACCTTGAATAAATTGGTGGAAGTATTTTTCAGTTTAAAATTTACCGAACCATATTTGTGGGCAAACCAGTTGATGATAACACCCTGTATGGGCACGATTAAAATGTGAATGGGCAATAAAAAAAACCACCAGGCCGAAGGCGCAAACATTATGTAGAAAGAAACATAGATTCCAATCCACACAAGTCTCGATAAAATCGAATTTCCAATTTTATCCAGCAGCGGCCAGTCGGGCAGGTTTTTTAAAAACCTTGGCTCTGCAATTATTTTTCCTTTGTTAATGCCTGAAGAAACCTGCCGGGCATGCCACATCATTTTAAAAAGATTGCTGTCAAAAGAAGGCGAGTGTGGGTCTTTATCAGTATCGGTATATGCATGGTGCATGCGGTGCATGATGGCATAAGTTTTTGGGCTGATGTAAGAGGAGCCTTGGGTAAAATAAGCGGCAAAATAAAAGAAACGTTCCCAAAATTTGCTCATGCTGAAAGCGCCATGCGATGCATAGCGGTGCTGAAGAAAGGTTTGCATGAAAAGAGAAAAATACCAATGAATAACTAAAAAGAGAAGGATAAATACCATAATCAAAAATCACTATTGCTGGATACTGATAATAAAAGGTAGGCTTATTTTTTCATTGAGGGCAGTTTTTAATTTCTGATGAGTAGCTTTATTAACGTTTTTGGTACTTTTTGTAACTGAGTTGCGCCACTGGGTTTAAAAAGATTACCTTTAAGCGAATTAATTTAACTTAAACAATAAAAAATTTATGGCAGAAACATGGAATAAGAAAGAAAGAGAAAAGAAAAAAAAGGCCGAAAAAAGGGAGAAGGCCGAAAAAAAGCAGGAACGAAAAGACAACCCTCAATCAAAGAGCATGGATGACATGCTTGCATACATAGATGAAAATGGAAACATTTCATCAACGCCGCCAGACCCCCGTAAGATGAGACAGATTTTAGCCGAAGATATTGAAATTGGAGTGCCAAAGCAGCAGGCTATTGACCCCGCCGACCTCATTAGAAGAGGGACAGTTACTTTCTTTAACGAATCGAAAGGGTATGGTTTTATAAAAGACAGCCAGACACAGGAAAGTGTTTTTGTTCATGTAAACGGCTTAAAAGAAGAAGTAAAAGAAACCAGCAAAGTTATTTTTGAGGTGGAAATGGGGCCTAAAGGTGCCAATGCTGTTAATGTTAAGCTTGATAAGTAATTTCTTTTTCCAGTGTCATGAACTGTAATGGCTGCAGGTGTTTGCCGGTAACATTATCTTCTTCAAAAGGTTTTCTTTCGCCGGTATCTGTGTAGCCGTGGCGCTTGTACCAGTTGATTAATTCGGAACGGACGGTTATCACACTCATATAAATGGCACGGCACTGTAAATGTTTTGCATATTCTTCGGCAGCCAATAGTAATTTTTTGCCAATGCCGCCGCCTTGCAACTGCGGCGATACACTGAACATACCCAAATAAATTTTATTGCCATGTTGCTGTAAGTTTACACAGGCAATAATTTTTTGTTCGTCATCAGTATATTTTAAAATAACACTGCCCTGCTGCAGCATTACCTGCTGTAATAAATTTTCATCAGCTCTTACATTACCGGCAATAATGTTTGCTTCTGTTGTCCATCCTTGTTTTGAAACTTCGCCCCTGTAAGCACTGTTGAGTAAATCTTTTAGGGCAGCAATATCAGCTGCTGATGCTATAGTAATATGTAGGTTACTGAATATTTTCATTCTGAGTACGAAAATAAAATATTCAGCGCAAATGCTTTATTTATTTTGTGCCTTGGGGTTGCATGATTGCTCATTTTTTTATCTATCAGTTTCCATTCTCTGGAAGCAGGTAAATGTATTACCTTACCTTTTTAAACAAAAAAATGAATAATCAATTTGATTTACTGATAGACGGTTACCTCAATAATGGCATTGGTATTGATACCGGCTTTTTAACTGAAAGATTATCGAATGGCCTTCAGCAAAATATACTGCAATTGCAAAAAGATGAAATGATGACGGCTGCCGGCATTGGAAACAGTGATGTGAAGGATGAGCACCAAAAAATGAGGGGTGATAAAATTTACTGGATGGACAAAAGCCATGAAAATATTTATGAACAGGAATTTTTAGCGCAGGCCGAAAACTTTATTGATTATCTTAACAGCACCTGCTACACAGGAATTAACGGCTACGAATTTCACTACGCAGTGTATGAAGAAGGCAGTTTTTATAAACGCCATACCGACCAGTTCAGGAACGACAGCAACAGGAAATATTCACTGATTAATTATTTAAACAATGACTGGCTGGAGGAAGACGGGGGCCAATTATTGGTTTATCAAAATGAAATGGTAAAAAAAATTTTGCCACAATCGCAAACAGCGGTATTTTTTAAAAGCAGCGAAATGGAGCATGAAGTAACGAAAGCAAATCGCAGGCGGATGAGTATCAGCGGATGGCTTAAGCGTATGTAATTAGCAGAGGATATTTATTACCAGTTTGCATAAATACTGCTATTTTGAAATCAAATTACTAATGAATGAGTTATTATGATAGAGCAAACCCCACTTGTAGTTACAGAATGGCATTATCATCCGCCGGCAGCAAAACTTGATGAAGCAGAAAAAATATCCAGTTTTGTAACGCTGGATATAATGAAAAAAAGGGCAGCCACAAAAAAAGGAATTGCCTGCAGGTTCACTTGCAGCTTTGTTTATGGCGAAGAAACAATACTTGAATATGTGGCAGAAGATTCTTACGTTATTGACTTTGCAGATGTAATTGACAAAATAGAACTGCTTACGATGATCAGGAATTCTTATTCGAAAGTGAAAGAAAAATTTGATTTCAGTAAAATAGATACTGTACTCAGGAATACTTCTTTAATGGCACTGAATGAAGCTGCCATTGATGCGGATGCAATTCTTCCATTGGTGAAATAATTTTTTTTCCGGGTTTTCGTGAATATTTTTTAGTTTATAAAACCGTTACGGCCAGATTTTACTTAGCTGGGTTTTAAAAACTAAATAGTATATTATTAACTTAATACCATACTTTACGTACCTACATCACTTAAAATTATATATTATGAAACCAAAACTTTTGCTTATTCTATTTTTTGCAGGCTTATTGGTTAATTGCAACAACAGTAATAAAAATGAAAACAAGGAAGTTAAAGAACCTGTTTCAGCATCAACTAAAAGTTGGCCGGCCGCAGACAAAAAGAAGGCTGTGGATGATTGCATTGAAGGTAAAATGAACAAACATGGTTTAACAAAGGAAAAGGCAACACAGCTTTGTTCCTGCATAATGGATAAATCCGAAATAATTTTTAGCTCTTATGCCGAAAAAGAAGAGGGATATAATAATAAAGAATATCAAAAAGCTATTGCTGATTGTGAAACAAAGTATCCGGAAGATGAAACTAAATACTCCAAAAATATGTGGGACCGTGTTGACACAAAAAAGAAATTTTTGAAATTTTGTATTGACAGTAAAGTGCAGCGTAATGAATTTTCGGAATCTGCTGCCACCAGGATTTGTTCCTGCATAACTGAAAAAGCTGCCGTCAGTCACAGCCCTATGGAAGACTGGAATAAAATAATCAACAATCCTGAAATGAAAGAGTGTATAGATAAAAACTATGATTGAAGCAGTTCAATATTTCATTTATATTCCTCAGCCTGCCATTGCAGTTAACTTATTCAGAATTGGACATTAAAATAAAAGCCACCATTATGGTGGCTTTTATTTTAGAGATTTATCATCAAGTTTCAGATAACTTCGGCATGATGATAAA